>JBOIFK010000223.1:0-15745 GCA_050741585.1 Nitrosospira sp. | reverse complement strand
CCTCGGCTTCATGCACATGCACCTCCGGCCGGGTATAAAGGTTGCCGGCAAAGTCGCGAAAACGTTGCCGGACCAGATCGATGACGTTACGGTCAAGCTCCACCGCATCGACCGCGACAGCCCTGTGATACAGCGCCTGCAATACATCACTTCCTGCCCCTGCGCCCAGCACCAGCACATCCGGCCGTTTCACCACATGATAAGGCAGCGCCGAAGTGAGTTGGCCGAGATAGGCCAGCGGCGAGAGCTTGCCGTCAAATCGCGTGATCACCGCGGGGCCGTCTCCGTCCACGAACACCGCCAACTGGGGTGGAGGTTCATCCGCGGCATTGAGGCTCATCCCAGGCGCATGGCGGAAAGGGATACGGGTGCTTTCCACCACCGTAACCTGTCCCAGCGGACCCGAACGTTCCTCGATTACCCGTGTCCCGAGAATATTGAGCGTTTGACTCAAGTCTTTGTAGGGGGAAGAATGCGCCTGCGGCCAAATTCCGGGCGGCATGACAGCCACCAGCAAAGCTAGCCCAAGAAATATCGCCGCCAGCCATTTCGGCCGCACCCCGAGTTCGATAATGGCGATGGCGGCACCGAGCAAGGTCAATGCCGTGAGGACCAACAGCACCTGTTGGGGTGGTACGAGAAACAGCACGCCGATAACGCCCAGGCTGCCTGCCCCCGCCCCCAGAATATCGAAGGCGTAGATGCGTCCTGCTTCCTTGCCGAAGTGCCACAGGACCATGCCAATGCTCAGCCCCCCGCAAAAGAAGGGCAGCATCATCAGCAGGTACACAGCGAGCAGTTTGGCTAGCTGGGTATTATCCCACAGCAATTCGAGCGGATTGAAGGGGACCTGTTGCGCCAGCAAAAACGCGGTGGGAATCAGCAAGCCCGTCCCTGTTGCTGCGACGAGATACACCGCGCCGAAGTGCGGAGCAATCTTTTCCTTCAGCAGCGTTAGCGCCGTGCCGCTTGCCCCGTAGCCCAGCATCGCCGCGCTGATGATCAGGTAGGCGAAGTGATGCCAGAGCACAATGCTGAACAAGCGCGTCAGTAGCACCTCATATGCCAGTAAGCATCCGGAGAGCAGTCCAATGGCAAAAAAAGGCGGGCGGGGCCCGGTCATCCTAAACCCGGCCGTTGGACAGGATGGAGTGTGCAGTTTCTGGGATACAGGGCAAGGCGCAGCGACGCGGAATGGTTGCTCCATTCCAAGGAGTTGCAACACAGCCATGTGCCGCAAAAACTGTGCAATTCGTCCTGTAGCGAATGCATCATAAAGGTATAGTTAAGTGACATGAAAAGCTTGGATGAATCATCGTTCTCGACTGACAACTGAGCGGTCGACTGCCGGATTTAGGATCAAGCTAATGTCCGCCGGTGAGTGGAACGAAACCCACCGGCAAAATTTGACGGGTCGTTACCGAGCCGTCCATATGCTTCTCTACCAGCATTAAATACTGCGTCATGAATTGCGCGCCGAGCGGAATTACCATGCGGCCTCCCGGCTTTAGCTGCTTGATTAGGGGTGGCGGCACATGGCTGGCGGCGGCCGTCACCACAATGGCGTCGAACGGTGCTGTCTCCGGCCAGCCGTAGTAGCCGTCGCTCACCTTCACCTTTACATTGTCGTAGCCTAGGGATTTCAGCTGCTCGGCCGCTTCTTTTCCCAGCGGTTCGATAATTTCGATGCTGTAAACCGATTTGACTATCTCCGCCAGAACCGCTGCCTGATAGCCAGAACCAGTGCCGATCTCAAGGACCTTATCGCCAGCCTTGACCTTTATCAGGTCGGTCATCAGTGCTACGATGATGGGCTGTGAAATCGTCTGTCCATGCCCGATGGGAAGAGGACGGTTGATATAGGCAAACGAAGTCAGCCAGCTAGGCACGAAACGATGACGCTCCACCTTTTCCATCGCCGCAACGACACTGGCGCTGGGGGCAAACTCTCCGCTGGCGGCGGCATCGGCCAATATTTCCTCTACCATTTTATGGCGCTTTGCGTCGAATTCCGTGCCAAATGACGGGAAGGCGCAACAGAACCAGAGGAACATGCCCAAGACAAAGTGGCGTTTCATGATCTCATTAAAGCAAATTCTCAGTGGAATGCTGGCACTTTCTCAATGGTCACCGCAACATTCCGTTTCTACGAGGAACTGAACGATTTCCTTGTCCCCGAACAGAGGGGGGCTGAATTTGCTTGCTCGTGCGCGCGGGCGGCGACCACGAAGCATATGATCGAGGCGCTTGGCGTGCCCCATACCGAAGTCGAATTGGTGCTGGTTAACGGCGAATCGGTGGGTTTTGACCGGCTATTGCAAAATGGCGATCGTATCGCTGTCTTTCCCAGGTTTGAGATGCTCGACATCACTCCTTTGCTGCATGTGCGCGATCACCCTTTGCGCGTAACGTGCTTTATCGCCGATGCACATCTGGGCGGCCTCGCGCACCTGCTGCGCATGGCCGGATTCGACACCCTTTACGACAACAACTTCCAGGACAACGAAATCGAAGCCATCGCCACACGCGATGGACGTATCGTGCTCACGCGCGACCGGGAACTCCTCAAGCGCCGCTCAATCACGCACGGCTGCTATGTGCGCACGTTGAAATCGACACAGCAACTGCACGAGATGTTCGATCGGCTGGACCTGGCGCGTAGCGCACGGCCGTTTACGCTATGCCTGGAATGCAACGCGCCCTTGCGCGCCATTGACCAGGCGCAGGTCCAGAGGCGCGTTCCGCCCGATGTACTCGACCGGTTCGATCGCTTCAGCACGTGTGATGCCTGCCAGCGCGTGTTCTGGGAAGGCTCGCACTGGCGACGCATGCGCGCGCTGTTGGACGAGATTATGGCGACAGGCTAATTCCTGTTGACAGGATAGGCAGTAGCGACAGCGACAACATATCCGGTAGACGCCGCTGGATATGAAGGCCGTGCAGCGGTATTGCTGCTGTATTCATACCGAATTTCATTGTATCTTCCCATTCGAATTTGTGAGCGGATGTGGTAGCATTTGCAATGCGAAGGGTCGGAGATGCGATCCTTCCCGTCTTTCTTCCACGTTTGGTTTGTCTTAAAAATTCCGGTTCGTTTACATCCGGGTCGTTAGCTCAGTTGGTAGAGCAGCGGACTCTTAATCCGTAGGTCGAGCGTTCGAGCCGCTCACGACCCACCAATAAAACAAGCGGTTAGATAAATATCTAACCGCTTGTTTATTTCATTGCTACCATATTGCTACTTTTCGACCTGCGATCGGGCCTGTCTGCGAAGATTCGCTCGTCTGTATCTGGCCGGCGGCATCGACGCCGTGAAGCTGGAACACATTTTTTGCCAGATCTATCGCGAGAAATTTAATCGCCATGGGTGTTCTCCTTGGAAATGGGTTTGAAGCTCGGTGCCCTTGCGGCAAAGAAACGTCGCCATGGCTACAGGAGGCTGCATGTGCTGCTGCTTCGGGAAGGAATGAAGTTGAAACGCACGTATCGGGTCTACCGGGAGGCTGGCCTTGCGGCAAGACGCCGCCAAAGGAAACGGATTGCCGGGGTTGAGAGCACCCCCCAAGGGACCCAACTGTTCCTGGAGCATGGACTTTGTCCCTGATGGCCTTGCCGATGGCAAAAGGTTACGGTGCTTAAACATTGTCGATAACTTCACCAGGGAGTGTCTGGCGATCGAGACAGACTCTTCTCTGCCTAAGAGGTGATGAGACGGTTAGCGGAAACCCGAGGGCTGCCATTATCAGTGACCACGGATAACGGGCTGGAATTTGCAGGAAAGCTGCTGGATGAATGGGCATACACGCACGGTGTTCACTTGAACTTCATCGAACCTGGAAGACCGCAGGCAAAACGGTTTTGCTGAAAGTTTTAATGGAAGGTTCCGGGATGCGCGTCTGAATGAACACGGGTTCGTGTCAATCCCGTTGAGGATTCTGGAAATGTCATGACCGCCTACCAAGGGCGGCGTTTCCAAGCACTCAACATCCTGGATGAAGGCGTGCGGGAGGCGCTGGCCATCGAGATCGATACCAATCTGCCCGCACAACGCGTTGTGCGGGCCTCGCAGCAATAATTGTGGATTCCCGAAAAACGGGATGGCGTTATCCCGATATGGAGCCCATCTGATCATCTGATCTCGAAGTTGCATCCAGCCGCGCCAGACCCACGGCGGGCCCTCTGTCGTTGGCCCAATATACCTTGGATTCGGGCCAGCCCACGAGGGTTTCTTCATAATAGTACGGATGCATCGAATTACCGAGTTGCGTGGTGATGGCATTTGACAAGCGCTCGATGTTGCCTTCGGGGGTCCGCAAATAAGTAACATATTTGCTCATTTTCAAGTTCTCCTGTGATTGCTTTTACTAAAGTAATTAAGAGGTACTGGTGGTACGCCATTAAGACGATCATGGATTAAATTAGTTCACACAAAATTCACAATTTATTGATGTTATTTTGACAAGGGGGGGGTTGCAAATCGTAGCTTCGGGGCGCCCAGCATTTTCTACCTGTTTTTAGCGTGATTTGAGCATAGGGATGCGGTTTGACTATTTAAGTAAGCAGTGAGCGTAATTGAGAATTTGATTTCGAAGCCCGGGGATGGAAGAATTCCAATCGGAGTGCGATGATGCGTCAACCGAAAGTCCTGTCATGTTGCGTAATTGAACGCCAATCTTCAGTGGATGTCCTTTTATTTTGATTGCCGTCGTCGAATTTTCCCTTGAAGTCTACTCACGATTTATGCGTCTCAACAAATCGCTGGTGGACGGCGTTTCTTCAATCACAAGGAGTTGACAAGTGTCGTATATATACAAGATGGTCGACTCACCCGTCGGCAAATTAAAGCTTGTCGCAAATGGATCAAGGCTCTCCGCAATTTTGTGGGAAAACGATAAATCAAATCGAGTACGGCTTGGCCCGATGCACGAAGAGGAAAATAATCCGATTCTGGCAGAGACGGAACGGCAACTGAATGAGTATTTCGCGGGGAAAAGAAACTGTTTTGAGCTTGAGCTCGACTTTATCGGGACCGAATTTCAGAAAAAGGTTTGGGAGGCGCTGTTAACTATTCCGTTCGGAGAAACCCGCAGTTACGGTGAAATCGCGGTGCAAATTGGCAATGCAAAGGCAGTTCGAGCGATTGGTGCCGCAAATGGAAAAAACCCGATCTCAATTGTCGCTCCTTGCCATCGCGTAATAGGCGCATCTGGTGACCTCACCGGATTTGCCGGCGGACTCGAAACAAAAGAATTGCTGCTCACTTTAGAAGGTGGTCGGTGATGTGAGTACCGCCGCCGGCACGGGTACGTCAATCCTGCACCTCTCCTACCATCCGCCCTATGACTGGCCTAGTATGCTGGCTTTTTTAAAGGCGCGTGAATTGAAAGGGGTTGAATGGGTAACAGACAGCTTTTATTCCCGCACCGTTCATTTGGACGAACACAAAGGCTGGATCAAGGTAACACAGGTTACAAGCAGGAATGCCGTCATGCTGGAGTTTACCCATAGCCTGACGCCCGTTCTGCCGGCACTTCTAAGCCGGGTGCGAGATTTGTTTGATCTAAATGCGCGGCCCGATAGTATTGCCGGGCAACTCAGCAAGGACAAAGTTTTGGCCCCCTTGGTCAAAGCCAATCCCGGTATGCGAGTGCCGGGCGCTTTCAAGGGGTTTGAAATGGGACTGCGCGCTATTCTCGGCCAGCAAGTAACGGTGAAAGCCGCAACCACAATTGCCGGCCGCCTTATTGCGGTATTTGGTGAACCCTTCGTTACGCCCTGCCCCAAATTGAACTGTTTGACCCCCGTGCCCGCACGCGTTGCCGAAGCCACCGTCGATGATCTCGCCAGGCACGGCATTGTAGGCACGCGGTGCAGAAGCATTATCGCTCTCGCGCAAGCGGAAGTCTCGGGCAAATTGTCACTCGACAGCGACGTCCATCACAATCCCGACACGACAATCGAGCGCCTGATTGAATTACCCGGCATTGGTCAATGGACGGCGCACTATATCGCCATGCGGGCCTTACGCTGGCCCGACGCTTTTCCGAAAGGCGATATAGCTATTCTAAACAATCTCGGCGGCGTCACGGCAAAACAGGCTGAGGAAATGTCGCAGGCTTGGCGGCCTTGGCGCAGCTATGCCGTGTTACATATCTGGAACATAAAGAAAGGCGCAGTGAGTTCAATCTGACTCATAGGGGAGCCCGCGTTGACTGGCAAAGTTTCCTTTGGCGAATGGACGCGAGAAGGCCATCCAGACATCAGACGGGGCTTGAATCCGCATAAACTGTTTGATCAGCGTGTCAACTACGAAGGCGTTACGAGCGTTAATGCCGATGCCGGTGGCTATCCCTAAGTTTTTTGTACTCAGAGGCTATCAACGGAAAGCCCGTAATATGTCGCATCGAGCTGTCTTGCAGATGGATTTTCGGCCTTTTAAACCACCTGCGTCCGGTGGTTGTTCGCACAGCTCCCTGGCGAACTTGTCGGCGGAGTCCATAAGCCTTAATGATCGATGTAGAAAAATAGCACTGGAGTAGATTGCTTCTCAAATTGCGTGACGGCGTCTGAGCGTAAGAGGGGTGTGTATTCATGAAAAAGAATTTGAGCATGAAATGCTCGCTGCTTGCTGCAATGACAGCATGGCTGGCTTTGGTTGTTATGGCGGCACCCGCATTTGCTGACAATGCCGTCAAACTAGGGATATTGGTCATCACGACCGGTGACATAGCGGAAGATCTGGGGTTGGCCTACATCAGGCCCGTCCTTGAGGAAATGGGAGTGCGATACGATACGTTGAATGTCAATACACAGGATTTAACGCCTGCAATGCTCGCCTCCACTTTGACCGGAGGTGCCTGCAAAGCAAAGGATACAGGTTGTTTAGGCAACTATAATGGCATCATCGTGACGGATTCCGACTTGGTTCCAAGCTTCACGCCAGCGGAGTGGGATATCCTGCATGATTACCAGAAAGACTTCGGCGTCCGCCAAGCGGTACTGTCAGGATGGCCCGGCACTTATCGGGATCCGGAACCTCCTTATGGAGTCTATCTGGATTATGGGCTTGTCTATTCGTCCAGTTCAACCAACTACGACGCCCAGTGGACAGTGCCTGCCGGATACAGCAAGGAAGTTTTTGAATATGTGAACCGGACGACTTCGCTTCCGATTACTGACTTTGCCTTCGCCGCCAACCCTCGAAACGATGCCAGCGGCCTACGGGACGGTTCTGTACCAAGCGTTGAGCCGCTGCTGAGAACTCAGAATGGCGAAGCGCTGGTGTCAATCGTACGATACATGATGCCCTCCCAGGCAACACCAGTACGCGAGGTATTGATCTCGACAATTACTCATGCTCCATTCCTCTTCCATTCGAAGGTTCTGGCCTACGAGTTCGTCAACTGGGTGACGCAAGGGGTATTCGTTGGGGGGCGGCATGTCTATATGGCTGCCCATTTGGACGATTTGTTTATTGCCAACACGCTATGGGATCCTGCGCTCAAGAGGGATAACCCTGCCAATACCTATCGATTGAGCAGCGATGATATTAACAATGCGGTGAGCAAACAGATCGCCTTTCTCGCCGCCCATCCGATCGCTGGCACTTTCAAGCTGGATTTTCCATTCAACGGTTCTGGCGCAGTGGTAGATCCGGCAGCAACGACGCCGGTTGCAAACATGACGGACGACTTGGTGGCGGCAGTGGTTGCCAACAAGGCATATTTCCGCTTCATCAACCATACGTATACGCACGCAGATATGGATAAGGCATCGGTTCCGGCCGGTGCCCCTTGTGATTACTCAACCTTTACCGCCATCGCGGCCATCCAGGCGGAAATCACTAATAACCAGATGGTCTGGAAGCTTCTTGATCTTCCTGAGGAAAGTCAAAACAACCGGGTGCTCGTCACTGGCAAACACTCTGGTCTGAAAGATCCCAAATGCACCAGTAATTCCGCTTTGCACCCGGATATGTTCAATGTTCAAACTGACGACATCGCATTTGATGCGGGGGGCGCCAACTCCCTATTTCTTGAAGCCGCTGCCGGCGCGGGCGTGCGCTACCTTGGTGCCGATGCGTCGCAGAAAGGTCAGAACGTTGAGCAGTATATTGCTCAGTACGATGATGGTAGCCAAATGGATCGACTTTTGTTGCCACGCTGGCCAACCAATATCTTCTGTAACGTGACGAATCCAGTTCAATTGAGCGACGAGTACAACTATATCCTTCACGGAAGATTTGTCGATGCCGGGCAAAATCCATGCAAGATACCCGATGCTATCTGTTCTCCCCGGAATTATAGGGAAATTCTCATGGCTGAAGCCGATAGCGCACTGCGGCATATGCTGACCTTTAACAAATGGCCTCATTTTTTTCATCAGTCGAACCTGGCCAGATATGATGAGAACGGTAATACGCTCCAATTCGACTGGTTAAATGCGGTCTTCGCAGAATACGAGCGGCTGTTCAACCTGCCGGTCAAGAATTATCCCTATTATCAGATTGGCGACTATACGCAGGAAAGTCTTAAAGCCAAATCGGCGACGATTCAAGCGACGTGGAATCGCACGACCAACCAGGTCACCTTATCCGCGGATAAAGCTTTACCCAATCTTCTTGTGACAGGTCTCTCGGGCGGAGACCTGTACGGAGGCCAATTTATACGCCCCATTACCGTAGGCACGAATTCCATGGCGTTTTCGGTTGATCGTGCGCTGACGCAGTAATTAGCCGCCGCTTTCCGAATTTCTTGGTAAGAGTAAACGATCAGGAGGATTTTTTAGATGACACAATACATCCGCCCGACCAGGACCATCCATGCCGTGCTGATCGTTGCTGTGGCGGTTACAATTGGCGCCGGAGCCCCTGGGCCGGCACATGCTGCGACAGAAAAAGTGCCAAGGTTGGTCCAGGCCGGAGAAAAGGCCAATGAGACGCTTCAACAAGCGGATCATGAGAAAGATCGAAGGAGGATACGGCAGGAAAATGACAAGCAGTTAAAGATGCAGGAACCGTTGTATTCCCGGCAGGCGGGATCGCTGGCAAAGCGTTATAAAGAGACGGCAGCGATTGTTACGCGACAAGGCGGTGACCCTAAGCCTCTTCTTGACGCCGCTGCTTATTTCGAGAGGCAGTCCGAATAGAAACTGCACATATTCACTGCCGTATGGGTGCATGGATTCTTAACATGGCGTCGGATGTGTGCTTCGGCTTGCCGGCCTCGTATCGAGGTGACGCCGCGGTCGGCGACGGCTATTCACGGTGGCGAGATCATAATGTAAGGTGATGGGGCACCAGCAGCGGTCAAGCTTAGTGCGTCAACGAACGGAACATTTTCATGGCCAGCGTACTATTTTAACTCAGCAATTCTGCCGAATTACTACGAGGTATATCATGGAACGTATTTTCATTTTAAAGAATGCCGCCCGATCAATCTTAATTGTCGGCATGGTGTGTGGAATGGCTGCCGTCGTTCACGCCCAGCCTCATGGCGGACCAGGACAAGTTGGTGGTATGGGCCAAGGTGGCGCGCCGGCGGGGGAGTTCCCCTCCGACCCGGGAAGCGCCACGTTCAATCGAAATATGCAAATCGTCCCTACTCCCGAACCGGACTTGCCGGCTAAAAAAGGTTCATCAAAAGATTCTTCCCCGGGACAAAGACCCGCTCCGATCAAGCAGGATTCAGGGGCGGGCCTAAGCACCTCTGAGGGTTCAAGTTCCGGTTCAAGTTCCCCGGGAGCGCCTTCAGAATCCGGTGGATACTAATTTGCCTTGATTGAAGCTCGGCTGGAGACAGCGTCAATATGTCTCGGCCTGAAGTACTCGACCGTTACATCCTCAACCCGTGGGGTGCGCATCGGTTCGTTGCCCATTGCCCTCACACAAACCGAGTTGAGATCAATCTGACTTTGTCACCATGTGCGCTACGTCTCGAATATTTATGTATTGATTGAGGCGAGAAGAATTCATCACAATGATCAACCATGCGTATGGTATTGATGAATCGAATTGTGGCATCAAGCAGGTTTTCTTTAATGTGCCGCGAGTTATATATCGCACTTTCGATATGCAATATGCGAATGGACTGAGTTAATTTGCATTATTGCAAGGGCAAGCCGAGGAGTTTCCGGTAGGCTGTGTTTCCCAGGCATACATATCGCTTGCTTAATGAAAAGTGTACTTTGGTCCAATAGCTATTGTTATCGAAATCTGTAAGATTCAGGCCGCAGGCAGACTCAGCCATGGCTGATCCACCTGCGCCGACTGACGCAATGCGCCGCTGTCATTCACCAGGTAAATACTGAAATAACGGTAGAAGGAGATGAGATATGTCTAGAGTCGGTCTAGTGGTATTGCTGGCGGGCTTCATTCTCGGTTACGGCAACCCGGTGTTGGCGCGCGAAGGTGGCGGCGGGCATCATGGCGTGGATGGGGATGGTAACGGAAAGCGCGGTGGGGCAGCCCTTGATCACAGGAGTCAGAAAGCAAACGAGAACTCAAATGCCCAATGGTCCAGCGGCGCAACAAAGGGTCAGGACCGTGCGGATCTGAGACGTAAGGATGGCCATGATCGCGGCCACGGTAAGGGTCATGATGGCCAAGCTCGCGGTCATGGCAAGAAGCATGGCGGCAAGGCTCGCGGTCATGATAAACGCGAATCGGGGCAAGGCAGCCAGAATTACGATTCCAACTAGAGTTACGTTAACTGACGCCAGGTAATGAAGTGCCCTTCAAAAGGAAAATGTAGATGTCGAACGAGTCGATCAATCCCTGGAAGCTTGCAACGATTGGAATACTGTTGGTGGGTGCAACCGTTGCGGCCACAATGCTTGTTATAGGACGAGATTCCAAGACCGAATTGCCTGATTCCCAAACGGCGCAAGTTGGTGAAGCACAAGCCCCCGGAACAGAGAAGAAGGCGGCGTCGACCGGGAGGGCTGCGCCCGTAGAACGCCAGCGGCCTGCTCGCGCCGCCTCGACGCATCCTTCGCAGTCTGTCGTGGAAGCATGCAATAAGTATGCGAATGAGCAGGTGAGCAGCAAGACGGAAGAGGTGCTTACGAACGCCGCGCTAGGCGCCGCTATTGGAGCAGCAGTTGGTGCCGCTGGCGGCGCCATCGCGGGTGGAGGAAGCGGCGCGGGAAAAGGAGCCGCCATCGGCGGCATCACCGGCGCAGCAGGAGGAAGCCTCTACGGACTCAATGAAAATAAGTCGCATGATACGGAATACCAGGCCGCTTATTCGTCATGCATGAGTTCGAAAGGATATTAAACCCAGGTAATCCATTAGGCGGCTCTCCAAGCCTACGCGAGTGCTGGCGGTCAGTTTGCGGCCATTTTCGCCGCTTGCTCGGCGTCCATAGACCCGCTATGGACTTCTCCCAACCGACAAAACTGTCTCGCAACCTGCCTCGCTATCATCTCGCGTCCTAATGGATTATCTGGGTTAAAATCAATCGCCCCTCCAGAAGTTTTACCCCATCACCGCCGGCAACTGTGCGGCAAGCAAATTCTTCTCTCGGATTACTGTACCCAGCAGCGCATAGCCGAGCAGGTTGCCATCGGCGCTTTGGAACAATGCCTTGACACCCTCTTCACTTTCTTCAACCCGCCACTCGCCTGGCCTGCCAGGATCAGGCGGCGATACGACGGTTGGGCAGGCCGGCGTTTTTACCAGCACAGGCATGGCAGGATATTTTATCGAAGTAGGGGTGCGGGCAAGCGTCGCCGCAAGGCCACGTGCGGCATGCATGATAGGCATGACGAACGGCAGCACCCGGCCTTCCACCTCGGCGCAGTCGCCGAGCGCGTAAATATCCGAGAAGCGGGTTTGTAGCGAGCGGCTCACCGCAATGCCGCGATTGACCGTGATTCCGGCTGCTTCCGCCAAGGAAGTGCGCGGCCGCAGCCCGATGGCGGAGAGCACGACATCCGTCTGTATGATTTCTCCACTGGCAAGGGTCAAACGGAAACTTTCGCGAACTCGCTCCACATGCTGAGCCGCAGCGCCCAGGTGGAAAATTACACCGATAGCTTCCAGCCTGCGCTGCAGGAAGGCGCCAGCGGCCTGCGGCAGAAGCCGCCCCAAGGGTTGTACGCTGATATCAATTACACGTACCCGATAACCGGCCACAGCCAGATCGTTGGCAAATTCGCAGCCGATCAGTCCGGCACCGAGAATGGTGACCTCCTTCTTTCCTTTCAGTGCGGTACACAACTGATGATAGTCGTCCAGATCATTCACGGACAGAATCGCATTCGTCCCTTCGCCTTCCAGCGGCAGCCGGATCGGATCAGCACCCAAGGCCAGAATGAGTTGGCTATAGGGCGGTGCCTCTCCACTCTGCAAGGTCACAGTTTTCCTGGCGGGGTCAATGGCGGTTACCCGGGAATGCGGGCGAACTGTCATCTTCAACTGCTCGGCCATCTTTTCTGCATTGGCATTCAGTATGGACGTGGGTGTCTTGCCCGTCGCCAGGGCATTTGACAGCATCGGCTTGGAATAGAACCCGCCATGATCCGCGGAAATGAGCTGAATAGCCGTTTCGGCATCCAGTTTGCGAAATTCCCGAGCCACGGTGTAGCCCGCTAATCCGCTGCCGATAATGACCACAGGCTTCCGGCTCATGCGCAGGCCCTCACCATGTTGAGAGCGGTGGTCGCCGCCGCGCGGTCGGAATGGCTAAGTTTCCGGGGAATATCTTTCCGCCGGATGCCGCGCTGCAAGCTGCCAATTGTTTTTTCATGGATGAGGCTACGCATATCGTATTGAAATTCGGTCATTCCGGATTCCTCGTGGTTTATCGAATGATAGATTATTTCGAACTGCTTTTGACGTTCTTGAAAAGATTATTGGACAAGCACTTGAAACAGGATATCCCTTCTTACCGGTGGAAGTGCCCCATACGGCTTATACTTATGCCTTGCACCACAAGCATTACTGCCAGAAGCGGATTACCATGCGTCTCCCCCCACGTCTTGCCTGAGGCAAATCCAGTCATTTTTTCGCTATTAGCTGGTTTATTTATTTGAATCCGTTATGTAACAATACTTCTTACGATCATGTGAGAACCGGGAAAGATAGGCCAAGTCGGCGAAAGCAATTTATTGTATTGCGAGGAACAAAAAAATCTGATGAACATTGGCTTTATTGGTCTGGGCATCATGGGCAAGCCGATGGCCGGACACCTTATCAAGGGTGGGCACGCTTTATTTCTGCATTCCCGTAGCGGTGTACCGAAGGAGCTGCTTGAGAAGGGAGGCAAGGCCTGTTCTTCGCCCGCAGAAGTGGCGCAAAACGCCGACATCATCATCACTATGTTGCCCGATACGCCGGATGTGGAACGCGTGCTTTTTGGCGAAAATGGTGTGGTCCATGGCCTGGAAGCTAGTCTTTGCAAAGGCAAAACCGTGGTGGACATGAGCTCCATTTCTCCCATGGAAACCAGAGCGTTTGCAGGCAGGATCAACCAGCTGGGTTGCGACTATGTGGATGCACCCGTGTCGGGCGGTGACATAGGGGCAAAGAATGCTACCCTTACCATTATGGTAGGGGCCACGGAAGCAGTATATGAAAAGATGAAACCCGTTTTCGAACTGCTGGGTCGAAGCATAACGTTAATCGGGGGCAATGGCGCTGGTCAGACTTGCAAGATCGCCAATCAGATTATCGTTGCACTTACCATTGAGGCTGTCGGCGAGGCGTTGGTGTTTGCATCGAAGGCTGGTGCCGATCCTGCAAAGGTGCGTCAAGCCTTGATGGGCGGGTTTGCGTCATCAAGCGTTCTGGAGGTTCACGGCGAGCGCATGATCAAGCGCACATTCGAGCCGGGATTTCGTATCGAATTGCATCAGAAAGATTTAAACCTTGCACTTTCCGGCGCGCGCGCACTGGGCATACGTTTACCCAACACTGCCGCTACTCAGGAATTGTTCAATGCATGCGCTGCTCACGGCGGCGCAAAGTGGGATAGTTCGGCAGTGGTACAGGTCCTTGAGAAATTGGCAAATCACGAATTGAATAAACCGAAATAAGCTGAGCCGTTGGGATTATGAATTCTTTCGAACTGGTCACCAAACTGCGTACTTTCCTGCCAATTGAGGCGGTGCTGCATCAGACCGAAGATCTGAGGCCGTATGAATGCGACGGCCTGTCCGCGTACCGGCAAGCGCCAATGATCGTGGCGCTGCCACAAACCGAAAATGAAGTGGCCGAGATTCTAAGGATTTGTCATGCAGAAAAAATTCCAGTCGTGGCACGGGGGGCCGGAACGGGTTTGTCCGGCGGTGCACTGCCCCACGCAGAGGGTGTTCTGTTGTCGCTCGCCAAACTGAAACGCATAATTGACATTGATCCCGCGGCACGCACCGCCCGAGTGCAACCGGGCGTGCGCAACCTTGCCATCAGCGAAGCGGCAGTCTCCCATGGCCTGTATTATGCTCCTGACCCTTCTTCACAGATTGCCTGCTCCATCGGCGGCAACGTCGCAGAAAATTCGGGAGGTGTGCACTGCCTGAAATATGGACTCACAGTGCACAATATCCTCGAATTGCGCGTGGTGACCATTGACGGCGAGATCCTGGAAATCGGTGGCACGCGTCTGGATTCTCCGGGCTACGACCTGCTGGCGCTCATGACCGGTAGTGAAGGCATGCTGGGTATCGTTACCGAAGTCACCGTAAAATTGACGCCCAGGCCGGAAAAAGCCCAGGTGGTCATGGCGAGCTTCGATGACATACGCAAGGCAGGAGACGCGGTGGCGAACGTAATCGGTGCGGGGATTATCCCTGCCGGTATGGAAATGATGGATAAAATCACCACACATGCGGTGGAGGAGTTCGTCCACGCAGGCTACAACGTTGATGCGGCTGCGGTTCTGCTATGCGAATCCGACGGCGCGGCGGAGGAAGTCGCGGAAGAAATCCAGCGCATCAATGAGATCATGACCAAGAGCGGGGCGACCGAAATCAGGACATCCCGAGATGAAGCCGAGCGGCTGAGATTCTGGGCCGGGCGTAAAGCCGCATTTCCGGCCGCGGGCCGCATCTCACCCGATTACTACTGCATGGACGGCACCATTCCACGGAAGCGTCTTGCGAACGTATTATCCGGTATTGAAGCACTCTCTGCCGAATATGGCTTGCGCTGCATGAATGTCTTCCATGCGGGCGATGGTAACTTGCATCCGCTGATTCTGTACGACGCCAACCGGCCGGGAGAGCTTGAATTAACCGAGGAATTTGGCGCGAAAATACTCCAGATATGCATTCAGGCCGGTGGAACCATTACCGGCGAACATGGCGTAGGCATCGAAAAAATCAACCAGATGTGTTCACAATTCAAGACTGGGGAACTCGAAATATTCCACGCGGTAAAAGCGGCTTTCGATCCCGATGGACTATTGAATCCCGGAAAAGCCGTTCCGACCTTGCGCCGTTGTGCCGAACATGGCGCGATGCACGTGCACCGGGGAAAGGAAAAATTTGCGGAGTTGCCGAGGTTTTGAAAGATTGATTGATCCACGCTCTTCCGACATTATCGACCAATTTGCCGACATCATTCGCGCTGCCTGCGGAGATAAAGTGCCATTACGCATACGCGGCGGAGGCAGTAAGGATTTCTACGGCGACCGCATGGAGGGGCAAAATGGTCGCATTCTTGATGCCGCCGCGTATGCGGGCATCGTGGATTATGAGCCGACCGAACTGGTGGTGACCGTACGCACTGGTACGCGTCTGGCC
>JBOIFK010000222.1:0-4298 GCA_050741585.1 Nitrosospira sp. | reverse complement strand
GACCGGGACCGGTCGAGGGGATCTTGCGGGTGCTTCGTGTTTCCTCATGGCGCAATTGGCCGGGCTCCATCCACCCGCTTGTGCCCTGGTGACCCGTAACATGCTGACTTTTATTATTCCAAACATGGCTTATCGCTCGGTATTCTCCGATAAAGAAAAGGCGCCAGCCGATGGCCGGCGCCTCAAGTTACAACACAGGAGAAAAATAACCAGGGAATTAAGTTATCAGCTGCTCTCTTTACTGGGAACCAATAACATTTTATTTGCTTATCCCTTTTATCGATAACGAGCGCTTCCAGTTAGCCGTCCCGAACATGGGATGTGGAATTGGATGGGAACAGAAGGCCGGTCAAGGCCCTAATTAATAAGCTATGCACATTTTCTTGGTTTGAGGCGGGGAAGGGGAGTGCTAGATTTCGTTCCTGATTATCAGCATTGGAGGATCAAAATGTCTTTCATTAAATTCCGTGCCGCTGTTATCGTGGTTATATCCCTGGTCAGCCTGGGCGCGGCCTATGCCGCGCTGCATACTTTCTCCCACAGCCCTGCTCACGATCCCGCCCAGGCGTTATATGCTGATTTGAATAACGCATTTGCCACCCACTGGAAAGCGCGGACCGGTGTAGACATCGGCATCAGCCTAGCCCAGAGCAAATCGGGAAAGCCCATACGTACCGTACTTGATGGTCTTGATGTGACAACGCTTGTCTTGTCCTATGACGCAGAAAAGCTGCATGACAGAAACCGGTTTATTGCTCCGGCCTGGAATCACAATCTGCCGCAAAACGCGCCCCACGTCTCACCCTATACGTCGACAATCGCATTTCTGGTGCGCAAGGGGAATCCCAAGAAGCTGACTGGAATGATCTTCTGCGTCCCGGTATAGCAGTGATCACGCCCAATCCAAAGGTTTCTGACAGTGGCCGCTGGAACTACCTGGCGACGTGGGGGTATGCGCTCAGGCAGCCCGGCAGCGGCGAAGCGGCCGCGCTCGGGTTTGTCAGGAAATTGTTCGCCAATGTCCGGTCGCCGGCGACCACAGATTTCATCGAGCAAGGAATTGGCGACGTGCTTTTGACGTGGGAAAATGAAGCCCACCTGCTAGTCAGGCAGACCAGCGCGGGAGAGGTGGACCAATTTGAAATCGTCACGCCATCCGTGTCGATCATGGCTGAACCCAACGTCAGCGCGAAGTGGTTACCGCCTACATCAATTATCTTTACACCCCTTCGGCCCAGGACATCGCGGCCAAACACTATTATCGCCCGCGGGATGCGCAGGCGGCTGCCAAGTACGCGACTCAATTTCCCGTCCTGGAACTGTTCACCGTCGACGAAGTCTTTGGCGCTGGCTGGGCAAATACACTTTGCCGAGGGTGCGTCTTTGAGAAGATTCGGGACAGCTGATGTCGGCATAACTGTAAAACACGAAACCTGTAAATCAGACCTGGCAAGAAACGATCATGTTTCATCCTGGATCTTTCCATTTCCATCGCAACAGGACTCGAAGCTGCCTGAATTCCTCCGCATCGATTCCATCCGGCAGGATCACCACGCTGCGTGCGGAAAATTTCCGCCATGGCATCGGGGACGTCCTGTGTTCCAGGGGCTTTAAATCGAGCACCGTCAGATATGGCGCAACAAAGCTACTGCCAAGCAGCGCACAGGGAATACGTTCTCCGCATCGCATTTCGAGTGTGCCGGCCATCTCGTCGGACAGTTCGAAGCTCACCACCGAGCCCGGTGAGCGTAGCAGTGCGTAATACCTCAAATAAAAAATAAGGCTGGCAGCCAGTATAACGGTCCCTATCAGTTTGGCTGCCACCGGCAACATCAATGGCCACAGGAGGCCGATAGCGGAAAAGTGGGCAAGGCTCAGTATGACGGTGAGGCGCCTGGAGCGTTTAAGATGGATAATCAGCAAAGGGGCAGCCATAAACTGATTATCGCACCCTTGGCAGTCAGTCAGTCCTAAAACCTGACGCCGGCAGTTTGAGCGCATAAGACCAATGGAATAAATCACCATTGGCTTAAAAACCTGCCCTCGCCAGGTCGTTTTTCGCTTCGGTTCTTCATCTTCGATAGACTGCCAGCAATTAGCCGTTTATCCGACAAGGGTATTAGCCGTATAATTGATACTCCTTTCACCCGCCGTCCATTGTCCCGCATGAATTTTACCTGGCAAGCCTATCTGCAAAGCCGCAATGCCATTATTCAGGATGGCTGCGTCGTGAGCTATGGGAATAGCGCGGTCGAGCTGGGAAGTGCGCGGTCCGCCACGGTGCTGGCGGATCTTTCGCATCTTGGCCTGATCCATTTTTCGGGTGAGGATGCGCAATCCTTCCTCCAAGGGCAACTGAGTTGCGACGTCAGACAGATCAACCCTACCGCTTCCCGTTCAACTGCTCTCTATGGGGGTTATTGCAACCCAAAAGGCAGGATGCTGGCAAGTTTCCTGATTTGGCACTTAACGTTGCCCGGTAGCAGCGGCTATGTCATGCAGTTGCCAGCGGCGTTGCGAACTGCCATTCAGAAGCGTCTATCCATGTTTGTCCTGCGCGCTAAAGTCAAGCTGTCCGACAGCAGCGACGCACTGGTGCGCATTGGCATGGCTGGAGTGCATGCCGGTGCATTAGTGCGGGAGGTTCTGGGCATCATTCCCGGTTCGCATCTTGAAGTGATTCATGGTCAACAGGGGAGCGTAATCCACCTTGCGCAGGACCGTTTTGAACTCGTTGTCACCCCGGAGCAGGCGCCTAAGGTATGGGAGCAGTTGAGCAAAGACACCCTACCGGTGGGGGCGTCCTGCTGGGATTGGCTGGAAATAAAAGCTGGTATTCCTGTGATAACCCCTGCCACCCAGGAACAATTCGTACCGCAAATGGTGAACCTTGAGGCGATCGGCGGGGTAAGTTTCCAGAAAGGCTGTTATCCTGGCCAGGAAATCGTCGCCCGTACCGAGTACCTGGGTAAAATCAAACGCCGTATGGTTCTTGCCAACATACAGACGCCGACAGCATCGTCCACAACGCCAGCAGTGCCAGCTGGACCGGTTGCGGCCGGAGACGAATTGTTCAGTGCCGATATGGGAGAACAACAACCAAGCGGCATGGTAGTCAATGCAGCCCCCGCCCCCGAGGGCGGATTCGATGTGTTAGCTGTCACACAGACGAGCAGCGTCGAAACCGGTAGAATTTACTGGAAGTCGTTGAGTGGCCCTTCGCTGGAGATCATGCCACTGCCTTATTCAGTGAATACCTGAGAAGATGCAACTAGCCGAGCCGCTTATTCGCCGCTGCCTAATGGTTTTCATCCAGGAAATTGATGCGCACAGATGCGTTGTTTCTGTTTATCAGCGGGAATCGGCAAAGACCTGCGCCACCCGGCGTAGATAATATTGTCCGATAAGACTACTGCGGCGCACCGGATCCGTCTTCCGGCAGATGTTCGTCATGATAATGTCATCGATATTTCAAATGAGTTCCACTGGCTAATATATGGTAACCATTGCGCTGACGTTTAGCGGCGGAAGAGACGGAGCAGCAGACAAGATTGCCGTTCCATTTCTTCAGTTGTCCTCATTCCTGTCCGATGCCTGCGGACGTAAACGAAAAATATTTACATCTGAATCCAACAGTTGATTGCTTGTTTTTTCTCATTTTTCAGCGCAGCGCCATGACCTGCAAAGATTTTCTTCGCCACCCCATTTCGCCCTTTTGGTGAGATCGCTACAACTGCCGGATTTAGGTTAAAAACAAAATGTCGTTTCTCCGTTTCCTTATTTGCCGCCTTCTGCCGCCGTTCATGCTGATGGTATCGACCGTATTTGCCGATTCCCTGGAGCACCGCGATATCGTGTTCTATTATGGAAGCCGCCCCCCGGTGGAGGATCTGCGTCATTTCGATCAGATCGTCATTCAACCCAGCCAGGTTCTGCCACATGAGAAAACCGCGTTGTTAAACCTGGATTCGCTGATATTCGCCTATGTCTCATTCGGCGAGATCGCACGTAATAGCGAGGATATGGATCGTATCAAAACAAAATGGTCGATCGGCGTTAACCCGGCGTGGAATAGCCTGGTGATGGACATGAACGATCCCGGTTGGCACGAATATCTGCTGGAGCAGCATTTCGACCGCTTGTGGCGTGCGGGATACCGGGCGTTTTTTCTCGATACCGTTGATAGTTATATGCTTGTAACGAGTGAAGGCAAAATCCGCGAGGAGCAGGAGAAAGGGCTGGTTGCATTGCTAGCGGAGATAAAGCGGCGCTTTCCCGGCTGCAAGCTTATTCTTAAC
>JBOIFK010000221.1:0-3985 GCA_050741585.1 Nitrosospira sp. | reverse complement strand
GCGCCGCATTTGCCACCGCGTTCGAGATGGCCTCGCTTACGACTCGCATGTTGTCCGCAATCAGGAGTCCTATGATTCCCCCTGAGTGATCCTTGACTTAGTGGCTGACGAGAATGTGATCGAGGGGGTAACCGTAACCTCTGAGTATGGGATCGATGAAGTTGTGGACGGTCTCCGCATACCCGAGTATCCCGCCATCGATCAATATCGTGCGGTGTCGCCCGGCTGCCACGTCTGTCGCAACCACGAGCGCACTTTCTTCCTTCTCGACGTCAATCGTATGGATGGTGAGTTGCAGGGCCATGAGCTTGCAAGTTTTTCCTTTCAAGATAAACAAGTATTCACATACCCGAGAGCGTTTAGCTGCGTGCTATCACGTTGCCACGGTTCTGATAGACTGGCGATTATGAAGTGCGAATGATCGATTCAGCGGTCAGACGCGACACTTCCGCAGTGGCTTTTCTTAGACTGATCAGCATAGGTTTAAATTACTACACCCCTTGTTAGGGGAAAATGATGTATTGGTGGTCATTTTGTGAATATTGTCAGGGGAATATGATGTATTGGTGGTCATTTTGTGAATTTGTGAATTTGTGAATACTGCGACCTGAATCATTCAAGAAGCGTTGGCGGCGGTAGAACGCCGTATGAAAGGGGGAAGTGCTGACCGAAGCGCAGGTTTCTGCTATGGAGAAGAAGCCGGAAGGTTTGTCTTTCACCAGTCATCGATGGAAAAAACCTCGAGTACCAGGCTTCCCACATCGGACAAAAGTGGACAATTTATTTGCTACAAACCCGGACAATTCTATTGGTTGCTACTGTAGTTTGTTGTTAACCGTGTTTGTGACCGAAAATAAAAAGCAGGTGTGCCGTTTTTAGGTCGAATGATAGTGCGACGATATTTCGTGCCAGGCACTTTTACCGTAACACAGCCCGCTTCGGTTATCTGTATTTGGCAAACCCGTCATGCCGCAAAGTATTCCCTGGTGCAGTGAGTAGAGATCGCTCCTTCCGGTTTATTCATTTGAACCGTTTACGTAACGACAGCTCTGGCTCACTACACCAGGCTGTTTTTCGGTTATATTTAACCTGGATTATCTGGATTTAATCAGGCAAAATTTTCGGGCTGCGGACCGATTGATTTTCCCCATGGCGGTGCTATAAATAATCGTGGGTTAGCGGGCTGGTATATACTTGTTCCAGTAGACTCGTGATTCTGATTTCTGAACATTTTTTGAATAATTGAAATCCATGTTCAAATATTTCACGTTGGTCGTCGTGCTCGGCTTGGCCCATTCTGGCCATTCAGGTAAGGCAGCAGCGCAGGAGACCGGCGGCATGGAGATGAGCATGGGCTCGGTTCCAGCTAGAATCGCTTCCGATATGGGTCTGGGCATGGCTCAAAACAGCCCGTTCCTCTCGCCGGGATCGATCCTCAGTCCCAACCAGTATCGCCAGGGCCATTTGCCCTATGCACCTTACGGCCGCCCGGCCGGGCACCACGCTGGCACCCCGTTGGTCGTGCTGCCGATGCCGTTACCGATGAATGGCATGTCGGGGCCCCATAGTATGTCTGGAGCCCAATTCCCTGGCAGTTACATGCCGCAGGGCACCCCCCTTCACAGATTCAATGGTTATACCGTTTGCGATCCCCCTGATCTGGCCGAGGGAACGACGCCAAAGCGCATAGTCAAGATCACAACCACGCGGACACCCGCTTCACCCAGCCATTCGCAGCCATGCCCCATATACACTGTGAATGGTGAGATCCATCCGCAAAAAGGGTACGCCACCACGACAACGATAATCACGCCCCCGGTTCAAAGTGCGCCGCAATGATCCGGGTGACAAAATGACGATGAACAACACCATACATAGCAAGATAGGAAGAGCGGCAATGATTCTCGCCATGGCGCCGATCCCGGAAATGATGAAGAATCTTCGCTCCGTCTGCGTTGTGGCCTGCATGGCCGGTCTTCTGGTCCTGCCCGGCTGCGCCAGCTTCCAGATCACGGTACCGGATTCCGACCCCATCAAGCTCAAGGGCTATACAGAAGGGTACATGAAGAAGACCATGCACGCGTACTTCTGGGGGCTGGTGCTCAATCCGCAGGTCCTCTCGGCCGAATGCGAGGGCCAGGGCATCAACGACGTCATCATCTACCGCACCCTGGCGCATGATCTCGCGGGCGTCGTCACCCTGGGCCTATGGATGCCAACAGAGGTCTATTTCCGGTGCAAGGCGCCCGCAACGAGGCCTGGGGTGCTTCCGTCGCCATCCAAACGGTCAAAGTCACGGCAACTTTCCTGAAAGGAGCGAGAGAATCACCAGCCCGAGGAACGTGCATGGAGCCTGGCGGCCGCGGTCAGGGAACAAATAACTGGGAAATTCATGATATGCCTTTGGTCCGGCCCACGTAATTTAAACTGCGAATTCTTTACTTTTCCATATTTTTAGCTATAAATAAATTCGGCTGGAAATAGAGCCTGCCTGAATGATAGCCACGTATTTTTGGGAAAAATGATGAACACCACATCTTTGAAACGTTCCGGCGCTCAATTCATCGGTTCAATGGTAGCGGGTGTTTTATTTGCTGCTTCAAGCCAGGCAAGTGTCACCGCTTACGCTTTTACCGATCTTGGCACCTTGGGCGGGACCACCAGCGCCGCCTATAGCATAAACAACCTTGGACAAGTCGTTGGGGAAAGTAGCCTCTCAAGTAATGTTGCCACGCACGCAACCCTATGGAATGGCACGGTTGCGACCGATCTCGGCGCCTTTGGCGGGCATGGGAGCCTCGCCAGAGGCATCAACAACTCGGGCCAGATCGTTGGGAATGCCAATTTCGATGACGGCCCTCACGCTATACGATGGAATGGCGGCGCCACGACCGACCTCGGCGCCGCGCCCGGGGTCCTTCAACCAAGCCTTGCTAACGCCATCAACGACCTTGGGCAAGTCGTCGGGTACAGCGGCCTCGACCTCGGCTACGTTGCAAGCCAAGCCACCGTCTGGAATGGCGCCACCGCGACGGTCTTCGGTATTCGCGGCGGGCTGGACAGTGGTGCCAGAGGCATCAATAATTCAGGCCAGATCGTGGGGAATGACGGCGGAACGCCCATCCTGTGGGACGGTGGCGCCAGGATCGTCCTGCCCACCAACGACGCGATTACCTATGCCTTTCCCTCTGCCATCAACGATTCTGGGAAGATTGTCGGGGACAGCAATTTAGTTGATAAGGGTGGAGTGTATGCCACCTTATGGGATGGCGACACGGTTACCAACCTCGACCCCTTGAACACCTATACGGGCAGTGAAGCCAATGCCATCAACAATTCCGGGGAAATTGTCGGAGTCAGCTATATTGTCAATGAACTCGGCAGCGGGCACGCAACCTTTTGGAATGGCGCCACTGCCGCGGTTGATCTCAATAGTCTTCTGGATACCGGAACGGTCAATGCCGGGTGGGTATTAATCAGTGCTTCGGATATAAACGATAAAGGGGCAATCGTAGGAACTGCATCCAACAGCGTGCTGGGGATCGATTCTCACGCCTTCCTGCTGACTCCCGTTCCTGAACCGGACACCTATGCATTGCTGCTGGCCGGGCTTGGACTGGTGGGCTTCATTGGGCGACGCAAAAAACGGTCGATCAGCGGGGCAAGCGCAGCGTAGGCCAGCCAAAGCGGTCGAATTGCTTTGCCCAATTTCGCCTTTCAGTGAAAATCGACTTCCAATCCCAGCATGCGTTTCATCTGATACCAGGCTGCCATTGCGCCTCGGCGGCCGGCATCAAGTTGCGGATGCCGCACTTTTGCCTCTGTTCATATCTATCTGTCAGTCAGACCATGTTCTCAGGGTAATCCCCCCTAAAAGTAGCTGCGTTTAGGAGTAGCATTTTCTACTTAAGGAGAAGCTACGATGAAGCGAACACGTTACACGGAAAGTCAGATATTTCAGATTCTGAAAGAGGCGGAGAGTGGA
>JBOIFK010000220.1:0-9539 GCA_050741585.1 Nitrosospira sp. | reverse complement strand
CTTCTATACATTGCGCCGGCTGGTGCATTTATCGAGAAGCCCTGCCGGAAGATCCTCATCGAAGGATTTTACAATGAGTACTCGGGGATTAACGCCCAGCTCAGGGATCGAGCGATGTATGCCGAATTATGCTCATTAAACTTCCAGCAAGCCCGAAATGTAATAAAGCGCGCACAGAACCTCGGCGCTGACGGTTCTTTCGGCTTTTCTTACGGACTCTTCAGCCCGGGGGAAAGTGGAGCGCGCGAGATGCGTGCCCCGAATGCGCAATTTAGCGAAGATCGATTCGGTCAGTGGAAGAGTGCATATTGCTCTACGAATTCGCCTGCGGATTCATCACGGGCGGCCGAATTCCTGATGCAGAAGACTGTCAGCCAACCGGTGGCAAATGCATGGTCCGCGTGCATGCGTAAGCGTGAAGGCCTTACATGCTGGGCTGCGCCGGGCCCGTCACAGGAGGAAGAAATTCTGTTGAATGTCAATTGGATAAAGGACAGTTCTGCGCAACCTCAGGTGCAGCATTCCTTCCTGAGCAGAGGCGCTGTCGCGAAATTCGGGGGCGTTCCTGCCCGGAGGATCTTGCCGGCCGGCTACCCGTTGGACGGGGGAACGTTGCAGATTCCTGTCACGATACAAGCGGACAGCGGAATTACTGCCAATCTCAAGGCGGACCATGAGGGAGCGGAACACAGCTGCAACGTTTTTATTCCGGGTGAGAGGGATTTCGCATTGACAACGCCTTTCGTCGCACGTTAAAAAACCGACCGGACTCGGCTTCTGACGCCCATCCATCCTTTCAAACAACATTGTGCCAGCGGATCCGGAGGCGAAGAATTTTACAGCCGGATTTCAATGGCATGCACAGTTGCGTCTCGCATATGTCTGTTCAATGATATTTTCCCGGTAACCTGATCTGGCACAGGGATCAAATCGGAATTGCTATCAACTATGCCAGCGCCGCAACGCCAATAAGAACATCCTCGAATTGTTGTGCACGGTAGTTCGGCGCGACATTTTTATAGGATTTGGCGCCCTGATTGGAATCAACAAAAATATTTTTAATGCCGAGCAGGCTCGCGCCATAAATATCCCGAAACATATCGTTACCGACGTAGATCACCTCGGTTGATTTGAGCTTCATGGTGTGGAGGGCCTTTTGAAAAAGTTTCGGATCAGGTTTTCTGAAACCGTAATCAGCAGAGATGATGGCCGGTGAGAAATAGCCATCCAGGCCCACTGCCTGAATTTCAGGCAACGCGAAACAAGGCTGGGCGTCGGAGATAAGAGCGAGGCGATAGTGGATGCGTAAATCGTTAAGCACGATTTTTACGCCGGGGTATAGCTGGAGGCGCTTGCGGGAGATGCCCCGGTAGAGCTGAGCGAGAATAACAGCGAGATCCTTTCTGGCCTGCGCCGGCTTAAGGCCTTCCTGATGGAGAAAATCGCTCCAGATTACTTTCACATCGATTTCCGAATGTTCTTCATGGCTAGCCGCTTTCTGCTCCTGCATGATCCGATAATAGCGTTCCCGGACCTCCCAGCGATGCAAATACACACCATGGTAGGTGAGGTAATGAGCGATGCCACGGTAGATTTCGTCCATGGATTCATCGGTCTCGATATCTATGAGTGTTCCATAGAGATCGAAGAGAATGCCTTTTATTGCCATGAAGTATTAACCCAATGTTTTTTCAGCTTCGTCCAATAACCGTTGGCTGTATTTCCCGTTTATCCATCTATTGCGCGCAATGCGCAGGAGGTTCAGTCCCATGTAGAAGGGGATACGTTCGGTGACTGCACGGAAAGCGGCGTCACGATCGGGGAAGTGGCAGGCATATTCCCAAAGGAAGTGTCCGATAAAAGGCTCCGCCGCCCATTTGTCACCGGTTTGCTGCATGAAGAAGTGCTGGAGTTCGGCCACGACTCTCCCCACGTCGAAGACCCTGTCTGCCGATTTCATACGTTCAAGATCAATAACGATAACCCAGAGACCATCACCAAAAAGGATATTGGCCGGCGTCACATCGCTATGGACAAGAACCTGGCGATCCTCCCACATGCGGGGCAGTCCGTGCCACCGGTCTTTGAGCTGGTGGAACCTTCCGGCCTCATGCCAACCGATGCGCCCCGAGGCAATTAACTGGTCTATGATCCGGCCGAAGTAGAAACAGTCCTTGCTAAAATCCACCGTGCTATCGCTTGCCGTCCGGTTATGCAGGGTGGCGAGAAAATAGGCGAGAGCAGTGAGTTTCTGATAAAGCGTGTTGCAGTCGCCTTTCCTGACCGCCCGGATAATGAAGTCTGCCAGTGGCGTGCCATAACAGAATTCTTCGACAAGTACGCTGTTAAGGCTGGCGTTTCGGCCAAGCGGCCGTACTACGTAATGCGGATAACCGTCGAAACCGAGGCTGCGCAGATAATTTAAATTATTGAACTCGCGTTCCATATGGTGAAATGCGGTTTCTGCCGCAACGTCCGGGACCCCGCCAAAAAATTTTCCGATAATCCGGGTCCGGGTGTGCCGGTCCTCATAGAGATAGACATGGTTGGAGGCCGGCAACTTATATACCCGGAACTCGGGCGCGCCATGCCCTGCGCCGCTGCCGAGGCTGAGCAACGGGAGGATATCGTAACGGAGGTATCCGTAAAAAGGGTCGCTGGTGGATAGCTGGCCGGTATATTTCATGGCCTATTAATAGCAGATAACTTTAAGGATGGCCATATTATGTGGCATAGGCCCGGATCGTTAACCTGCACTAAACTAAAAATGACGCCAGGATTTGACCCTGTGGCATCTCTGGATGTAATGTATCGTTTATACATGGTATGACAAGAGATTTATGCGGACTATATTGATGTTGTTTTATACTGGCGGCGGTATTCACCGGTATTGGACCGGTGCATCAAACGATTTTATCCACGGGAGAGAACGCTATATGAAATGCCAAAAACAGGTTCGGGTCGTGCGCGCTGGGCGTGCAATGGTGAAAGGCGGGTTGCTGGCAAGCTGCCTGTTATTTGGGTCTGCAGCCCATGCGGCGATCACTTTTCAGTTTCAATATGCCGACCCCGCAGGAACCGGGTTTCTTGATCCCGCAGATGGTCCGGGCCGGCAAGCTGCCCTGAATGCCGCAGCCAGCACGTTTTCCACCATGTTTGGCAGCCATTTCAGCAACTCGGGAACCATCCAGTTGGAGGCCACCGCCAGTGCCGACGCCAGTGACGACACACTGGCGTCGGCGGGTAGCAAGCTCGTTGGTCTCGGCGGGGCAGGGTTCAACCTTGGCGAGGTCGTCCGAACCAAACTGCAAACTGGAGCAGACCTGAACGGGAACGACGCGGATGGTTCGGTGGACATTAATTTCGGTAACTCGTGGCAGTTGGATTCCAATGTGCCGCCCTCGAGCACGCAATACGACTTCTATTCCACCCTATTTCACGAATTCACGCATGTTCTCGGTTTTACGTCATCCATCGGGCAATCCGGCGAGCCCGCGTTTGGCACGAAGAGCGCGGGTAGCTGGAGCAGCTTCGACAGCTTTATCACCGATAAGAATGGCGCCAGGATTATCGATCCGGCGAATTCTGCGCTGAATCAGGCCGCGTGGGATACCGGCAGCATCGGTGGCGCCAGCCCGGCCGGGGGTTTGTTTTTCGATGGGACCAACGCCGTCGCCGCAAACGGTGGCAACCCGGTGGGTCTTTACACGCCAACGACATGGGAAGAAGGCAGCAGCGTCTCCCACCTCGATGACGACAATCCCGCCTTCGCGGATAATATGATGCTCGCCGCGTCGGATACAGGGCCCTACGCGCGCGACTATAGCGCGGTCGAAGTTGGCATGCTTGCGGACCTCGGCTACGCTGTGGCCGTCGTGCCGGAGCCAGAGACCTACGCCATGCTGCTTGCCGGACTGGGCGTGCTCGGCTGGGTGACGCGGCGCCAAAAGGCCTTGCAGGCTCGATAGATTCCTGATGGCCAGATGCCATGGTTCGGCCATGCGGGGCCCTCAATGAGGGTTCCCGGCCTCATAGGTTCCCGGTCTCATATTCAGGCAACCAAGCCAATGCTGGCAACGCGGACAATGTCGGCGTTGCACGGGTCTTTTCTGAGTGGTCTTCTGATTTTTGGTACTTATTTTGCAGGGGCAATGTCCACATCTGCGGAGCCTAACCTCGGAGCGGCTGGTCCGCCGCTTGCCTATCGCATCGACGAGGTCAGCGTAAGCCTGACCCGTCATTCTGGCAATCCTGCCTTATCGGTCCGGCGCGTCATCCTGTCTGGCGCTGGCAGCGCAATCTTGGAGCGTGACGGCAAGGAGGCACAGTTTCCCTATGGAAAAAAGGATTTGCTGGCTCTTCTGAACGCACTTTACAAGATTCGTTTTTTCGACCTGCCTACACAATATAGCCCCCAATACTCGGTCTTCATGAAAGACGACGAAATGGTGGGGACAGCGGCGCTGCGCATGTCGGATTCCGGAAGCACCAATATCTGTTTCGCCGTGACGGGATACGAAAAATGCGTTACTTACGGCTCCAGTACCCGGGGTCTGCTTGAGCTGGAAAATATTGCCAGGCAAATTTTTTCCGATGCAGACGGATGGGAAAGCAAAAGGTAGGCACGCGAACAGCTTTCGCATGCGATCGAATGCCTTATCGAATGCGGATTGTCCGGTGAATGGCTCCCCCCTCATTCCGGAAGACAGGCAGAGCATCGATGTTGCTGTCGTAGGAGGCGGGCCGGCCGGAGCGATATGTGCGTTCATGCTGGCTCGCGGTGGCGCATGCGTGAGCCTCATACACTGGGACGGCTATAGTGTAGGCGGGATTGAACTCGTGTCCGGCCGGGCGCGCCGCACGATCGAGCGATATTGGCCTGATTTTTTCCGTCAATCCGCACCTGGCATGGAAATCCATGAAACGATATCGCTGTGGGGCACCCCCGAACCCTTGAGGCTAAGCGCGATGTTTAATCCGTGGGGTGCTGGCGTGGCGCTTGAACGCGAGCTTTTAGACCGGGCATTGCGCAGCTTGGCGAGCACTGTTGGGGTGGCCATGCTTGCCGATACCAAAGTCGTGAATATCGAGCGCCGCAGCGATCAGTGGCAGCTTTCGCTGCGGTTGGCAGATGGCGAAAGCAAGACAATACGCGCGCGTTTCATTGTTTTGGCAACCGGCCGTGTGGCGGCTCGTTTTTTCGAGCAGTCACCGGTGGCTGAGCCATCCCAAATTGCGCTGATGACGTCGTTAAGTCCGCAGGCCGGTGCCCTCGATTATGCGCTCTATGTCGAAGCCTCGGATAACGGCTGGTGGTATGCGCTGCCGGTCGTGGGCGGCGGTCTTTTTGTTGGTTTTTGTACCAGCCGGGAGGCGGTCAAACGGCGGCGTGCGTCCTTGCGGGACTTCTTCCTTGAGGAGCTTCGTCGCACGCGACTGCTTGCTCCTCTTATGCCAGGCATCCAGGGCAACCCGTGCACCGCGCATATTCCCCGTATCACCGGACGGACGGCGGGCGCCCGGCCATTCAGCAAGGCGGTTGGGGACGGGTGGATCGCTGTCGGTGACGCGGTTTACGCGCCGGATCCCCTCAGCGGTATGGGGATCGAGTTGGCGATTGAATCCGCCCAGCTGGGTGCGCATACTCTTCTGGGAGTGATCCAGGGAGCAACCCAGGATGAGACATTCGCGGAGTATCAAGACTCAATCCGTACGCGCGCCAGCCGGCATGGTAAAACAGCGGCCTATCTTCACCGCCAGCATGGAAATTGAGCCTCCGTCGAATCCTTCTACCGGAAGGCTGATTTCTTCGTCTTTTTGGCGCTGAGCAAGGATATAGAGCAGCGGCAAATAGTGATCCGGCGTGGGCGCCGATAGTTCTGCATCCGGTCCCAGCGTTTCATATTCGATAAGGGGCCCGAAATCGCCCGAACTCAACGCTTTCCGCACGATATTTTCGAATCGAAGCGCCCAATCGTATGGTTCAACCTTATGGTTTCCCCATGAATAGCTGTGCAGGTTGTGCACAATATTTCCGCTACCCAGAATAAGCACTCCCTCCTCGCGCAACGGCGCCAGGCGACGGGCAATGTCGTAATGCCAGGCCGCCTGCCGGGTTTCGTCGATGCTTAACTGAACGACCGGAATATCGGCTTGGGGAAAAAGGTGCAAGAGGACAGACCAGGTCCCGTGATCCAGGCCCCAGCCTGTATCCATCGTGACCATGATCGGCATAAGCAAATCCGCGACCTTCGCCGCAAGTTCAAATGAGCCGGGTGCGGGATATTGGACTCGATGCAGTTCTGGCGGAAATCCGCCAAAGTCATGAATCGTTCTCGGTTTCGCCATGGCCGTGACGGCGATTTCCGGTACGTACCAATGCGCCGATATGCAAAGGATGGCATTGGGCCGGGGAAGTGCGGCGCCCATGGCGGACCACGCTATGGTATACGGGTTATTATCGAGGGCATTCATGGGATTACCATGTCCCACGAAGATGGCGGGCATAAGAAAGCGATGAGAAGGGGGATGATGGAGGAAATGCTGGTTCATCAAAGGTCCTCCCCATGCGGACTCAGGCGTTGGCAGGCTGTGCTTCCGATCTGTCACACAGCGTACAGGCGCTTCTGGGCCGTAATAAGTTTTTGCCGGTCAGGTGCTTCCCTTCGAGAATATCCCCGGATGATTTCTTTTCCTTTCGGGGAATAGCTCGATATCTGTCCAAAGCGGCCGGCCTTTTGACTGAAAATGGTTGGACATTTTTTGCCTGAAGGCTTCGGATCTGTGATCAAACAGCGCCAAAGTCATGCCGAACAGATCTTGATCATTGCGTTTGCTCATTTTCTCGATTCCTCAATAAACACGGAATAAAACGGGGCACCATCATGCGTTACACCGGCAACCCCAATTCTTTACACTCTTACCGATGACCCACTGGAACCTGAATCCGGCAGCTGACCGCCTGAGTCTTGCAGTTTGATGCCATGATCCATAAAACACTATTTCCACCAGCTGACTTTTGTCGTTGCGGTGAGACCGCCGCAGGGTCTCTAAGCTAAAGCAGAACCTTTACAGAAATATGAAAAAAAACCGGTTTGCCTTGAATTTTTGTATATTGTGATCGGATAAATGCCCGTTGTTTGTATGGAACCGCACAGAAGTATCATTTATTGCGTGGCATTGATTACCCTGGCTCGGCCGCCCGGGGGCTGCCAGAGAGAGTTATCATGAAATATCATGCTATCCTGAAAACAGATTTGTTCATTGGCGGCCGCCGCATTGCCAACGCCAAGCGTAACAGCGGGGCTTCATGCTGAGATCGGCACCTATGAGAAACAGGGGGGGCCCGGATTTTTCGGGTGGTTTCTATTCGCCCGCGGACAATGAAGGGCCCTGGTATCGATCACGCAGGCTCGGCATTTTCATCATTGTCTTTCTGATGAGCGCTGCAATCAGCCTGGCTTACAATTACAGCCGTCCAGCCATTTACCGCAGTAGTGCAACATTGTTAACCTCCGCAATGACTGCCATAGACCGCGGAAGCGGCGATCCGGATATACAGCATGTCGCAATTCAAAGGCAGTTTTTATTGGGGTATGAGCTCATTGCCGAGACCATGTCGCGGCTTAAGGCGTCGGCCGCTGACAAATCCCTGCTTCAACTGACGACGTCCGATATACAAAATTTGCTGCACGTCATACCTGTTGCCGACACCAACCTTGTTGAAATACAGGCGGAAGATTCCAACCCGAAATTCCTGCCCGTGCTCATCAACACGTGGATAGACGTTTACCTTGACGCCCGGAGCGAAGAAATCAAACAACTCACGAGCGACACGAGGCGCATTATTGAAGGCGAACTGCAAGATCTGGCCGGTAAAGTTGATTCTGCCAGGGCTGAACTGGAGGCTTTCAGAAAGACCCATGATATTTCTTCTGTCGGACGAGAAGAAAATGAGGCGTTGGCCCGTCTTAAAGGTTTAACAGACTCACTAAACAAGGCCAGTGAAGAGGAGGTCAAGGCCAGAGCGAATGTTGCCGCGATAAAATCTGCCGTTTCCCGCGGGAAAGCGGTGGTTCCTAACGAGGAAAAGGGAAGTTTGGCCGCGCTCGAACTGCGGTTGCGGGATTTGCGCGATAAACTGGTGGAGCTGGATAAAAAATTTACCCGCGAATATATCAATCTACATCCCGAATTCAAGTTTATCCCGCAGCAGATCACAGAACTGGAAACAGCAATCAAAGGTAAGCAGCAGGAGGGTAGCAACATTATGCTGGCCGACGCGGAAGTAGCCTATGCGGCTGCGCAGCAGACGGCGAGAGAAATCCGTGGTCAGTTGGATGAGCATAAGCATCAGGCATCGGCGTTTACCACAAAATTCGTAAAGCACGATGCATTAAAAACCGATCTGGAAGGCCTGGAAGCACTTTACCGTGAAACGCAGGAGAGACTGGTGCAGATCAGCGCCAGTCACAAGGAAAAATATCCGCAGGTGACAGTCATTAGCCGGGCATACGAACCCAGGGATCCGGTGAGACCGGACTATAGCCGCGATGCGCTGATAGCGATTGCGGGCTCGTTATTATTAGGTCTTTTCAGTGTGTGGATTTTCGAGTATTTAACACGGAGAAAGGAGACACAATACCCGCAGGTTGCGGTTTTTGGAGTCCATAATTATCCGTCGGCTGGTGCGGAACTGGTTAATTATCCCCAAACGGCACCCAATCCATTAACCCATAAAACCAGCAATGCGCTGGCGAACCCCTCGGCCAGGGAACTTTCAAGTCATCAGCTAAGGATTTTGCTTAACGCTTCAAATCTGAAAGGAAAGCAACTGATCAGTTTACTCCTCAGTGGCCTCAGCATTGATGAAGCTGCCGCGTTGCGGTCAGACCAGATTGATCTGCGGACGGCAACGATCGCTGTCACAGGGAAAACGCCGCGAGCCATTCCCCTGAGCAGCTCGCTCAAATCATTATTTGAGCAGTCGGGCGGCCATCCCGCTTGGAATCCGGATGACCATGGGTTACCCATCGATCTTTCCGCTGCCTTGGTCTGCGCCGCGGTGGACTCGGGCTTGCCTGATCCCCAGGGAATTACCGCGGACACAATTCGGCATAGCTATATTGCTTATCTCGTTCGCCAAGGGTTAAGGCTATCGGATCTCGAACAAATCACCGGTTATCTGGAGCCTTCCGTCATTTCGAGCTATAGCGCCTATTCGCCACCGCAACAAGGCCGTCATATATACGAGATTGAGTTGCTCCACCCGGCATTGATGAATGGTGCTTGAACCGTGATTCGATCCCCGCCGGGGGCGGCCTAGCCAGCCTGTCGGACTTAAAGGAAATCGGCTGCAAAAGCGTCTGGAAGGTGCATATTTCGCCGCTTTTTCGACCAATAGAATAACTATTGGCCTTCAAAATCGTCAAAATCTGTCCTCGCTCAGTCACTTTTTCGCATCGATTCTTCAAGTCCGACAGGCTGCTAGCTGACCGAAGTTTTTGCAGAGGAGTCACCTGCCTTGTTCCCTGCTAATC
>JBOIFK010000219.1:0-5051 GCA_050741585.1 Nitrosospira sp. | reverse complement strand
ATGTCATGGATGCTTCGGGTACGCTCGAGCTCATGATTTCTCATGCCCACCAGGATGATTGGCCGCGACGTGGGGGGGTCCGATGGATACCAGAAATCGTACATGGCACCGCTGTCGCCAAATATATTGCGCGAGCGTATGTCCATCGGCTCACCGTTCCCGCTCTTATTGTAAAAGGACAAGGCTGCGGCTACCGACCATTTGCTCATGCCGACTACAAGGGGTTCCTGCCCGGTCCGTTGTCGAACCTCCGCTACAACCTGCTCGATTTCCCTTGTGGCCTCACGCCAGAAATAGTGTTCCGACAGGAAGTTATATGGGATGCCGGGGATGCCGAGCACCACGTAGTGCAGGACGAATGCGTAGAGAAAGATGCAAACCGCAATGGTGGGTTTCCAGGCCGCTCTCACACGGCGTGCGAGGGTACTGAAATCTCCCGCCTGCCCCATCAACCACGCCATGGTTGGCAGCAGCGCAAGCCATGCCGGCCCGGTCCAGTGAAACCGCTGTGACTCGGAAATACTGAGAACGAAGAACACTGACAGCGGCACACCGGCGAACACCCGCACGAATAGGCGACGCCTGCGCGCATAGGCGCCGGAATCGTGTTCGGCCCCCGGCCACACCGCCATGGCTGCGGCAAGCAAGCCTACCGGCGTCAACAGGACCATAAGATGGAGAAATAATAGATGTACCGTGAATTGATCTTCACCTCCTCCCTTGGCCCGGTTTGATTGGAACAAAATCGATGCCCAGTTGTTTTCCATATTCCAGATAATGACGGGCGAAAACAACACGAGGGCAAGCGCGGCGGCGAGGTATGGCTGAGGGCGGCGCAGCCAGCGGCGCGAAGCGGGGTCAAGGATCACAAACAGCAGCGCCGCCGGTCCCAGCAGGCCCAATGTATACTTCGAGAGGATGCCCAGGCCGAATGCAATGCCCATGCCCAGCCAGGCTGAACGTTGATCAGCAATCAATGCCCGTTCCATGTAGTACAGTGTCGCAGCCCAGGCGGCCACCAGCGGCGCGTCCGTCGTCATCACCATGCCGGTGGAAAAATAAAACGGGAGTACGGCCAGCAGCAGCACTGCGCGCATGCCAGTGGGCTTGTCGTACAGGTTGCGCGCCAACGCGTATACGTAGCCCATTGTTATCAGGCCACAAATGAATGCGCCGATGCGAACGCCGAACTCCGTATTGCCAAAGATTGCGGTTCCCAGCCAGATCAGCCATGCCACCATGGGTGGATGATCGTAAAAACTCAGGTCCATGTGCTGGGCGTAATTCCAGTAGTACGCCTCATCGGGAATCAACTGCGCCTGGCCCAGGTAAATCAGCCGCAGCAGTATGACAAAGGCGACGATACCGAGCGAGGCGATCCGCCAGCGCACGTCCGCCGCCGGCGGATTCTGCCTGACAGGAAATACGTAGAAGGCGGAGCCCAGATAATTGATGGCGGCCGTGGCGGCAATAGCGGGAAATATGGCCAGGAAAGGGGACAGATGCCAGTCATAAATCAGCAAGGCCAGCACGCCGCCGCGCATGAGCAAGGCAAATACGCCCATTGTCAGGAAACGGCCAAGTTGGCGCCACTGCCGATGATCTGCACGGGGGAGCACTTTTGAGCTGAGCCAGTAGTTCATCGTGGCACCGGCACAGAAGCTCATGATGTGCGCCGGCGCGAGTCCGGTGCCACGGCTCATAAGCCATTGGAACAGCAGGACATCGATGGCCATGCCACACAGGGCGAGCGCGGCAAACCGGCTGGTGGCACTGAAAGTCGCCGTGCCGCCAACCCGGGTGATTGCTCGTTGCAGATAATCCATTATTGGCGGAACGATAGGTCGGAAACGTCGCGTGCGCAGTCGCGAGAACAGATCGGTACTTCTATTATCTTGATAGTCAGCAAGGGGTCTACATTGTGTGCTTCGTTAAATGTGGGAATCATCATAGAAAACGCGTCAAGAATATCCTTAAAGATTGAGCAACAGATCGACCTGCCTGCAAGGTGACAGCATTATGCCGGATGAGAGTGCTGTATATCTTTTTCACATTTTAAGCACAGCATTTCGAATCGCTTATTCCAAGAAACAGCTTGCTGAGACCATTCAAATTTTTTGCGGAGAAGGCTGAGTGGCCTGCAGCCGTTGAGCTTCACCGGATTCATATTCGGCGCCCTGTGATTTCAACTATCGCCAGTTACCGGGAAAATCATGGAGCCCATGGTAAGCTTGGTACTCAACGTTACTGCGTGGATTGATCAGCATAGTAACGCTGAACAGGGCCCAGTTTGTCGTTAAGGTCGTATACCAGCGGACGCCCCGTGGCGATGGACAGTTTCATTAGCTGGGCAACGGATAATCCGTCCAACTGCATCATCAATGAGCGCAAGACGTGCCGGTGAGACACGACGAGAACCCGCTTTCCCCGCTGGATCTCTGGCACGATTGTTTCCTGCCAATAGGGCAAGACCCGGAAGAAAGTCTGTTGCATGCTTTCCGCAAGCGGCAACTCTTCCTTGTCAACGTCTGAATAGCGGAGCTGATTTCCAGGGCAGCGTGCATCGCCGGGACCGAGTGGCGGGGGCAATGTAGTAAACCGCAACTGGGGGCCAAGGACGGGCCATATGCCAAATTTCCCGATGGCATTAACACGGTGGACCCCTTCCAGCGCACCATAGTGGCGTTCGTTCAAGCGCCAACTCTGCCGTATGACCAATCTGTTAAGTCCCATCGCCGACAATACGATACGCAACGTGTCGGTGGCTCGTCTAAGCTCTGAGGTAAAACATATATCGAACTTACAACCTGCCTCCTTGAGCAGGTGACCAGCCCGCTCTGCCTGATGTTCACCGCGTTGACTCAATGCGACATCGTTCCAGCCGGTAAAATACCCATCCCGGTTCGAGACACTTTCCCCATGTCGCAATAGAACAAGTTGCCTCATCGTCGGCTCATCTTTTCAATCGTATCATTGTTTTCTACCGGGCTTCGAATTGCAAAAACCTTCAAAACCTCAGCCGCGCGGGTATGAATAAATTCATCAAACCGTAAAATCGCACTATCTCGTGCGTCTTGCCAAATTCCGGTGTATCTGAAACGTCCGCTGTTCCTGATTTTCTGTCCTTCTCGCGTGCCGCGGTCGCGTGATGCTTATGTCCAGCAGGACAGAATGTAATCGATGATATGCTGATTAGTTTTAGCATTGGTTTCATTTGGCCGTTGGAAATCAGGCGCTCCAGGCCAGCCCGAGTCAATAAATTCCAGTCCATTAAAATACTTTGCCTTTGCGTAACGTGGAATGACATGAAAGTGTACGTCTGGGTCGACCATCATTAGCATCAGATAATTAAGCTTATCGTAATTAAACGCTTTTGCTAAAGCAGGTTCCAGTTGCCCTGTTATCTTGTGAAGCTCGGTAAAACTCGCTTGACCAAGTTTAGAGAATTCGTGAGCCGGCTCATGAGCGGCCAGAACCAGGGAACCGAGCGTTAACTGGACTGGACGGAGCATGACGCTCCAGTATTGGTATTGATGAATTATTGTTTGTGGCGCCCCAAACTTTCGCATTGTTGCGTTAAAGATTGGGTCATCCGGCGGCGGCAAACTGACCATTCAAGAATCCATATTTTTTTCCCGTTGATGGGTTTCGGCAGGAGAATACATTCAAATCGAATTTGTGAATCATTGTGCAAGGATTACAGGGTACTATGGACATGGCCTTCGCACAACTTGTCGTATTACAAAGCAATCTCCGGAATCTTCTATTTTGCGAGCTACCGCATCTCTCCCGGTGCGTAAATCGTCTCAAGACGAAAGACAGGTGTTTCCTGTACAACACTACCCGCCGAGACCTTTTCATCCCTGCGGGGCGTAGGACGACGCAAAGAATGCTTCGCGGCCGCTTCAGTAAATCAGGTGATGACGAATCATGGAGCAGCGCTTTTCTGGTGCGGGCACGGCTCGTGAATCATGGGAGGATCACCGATCATGCCAACGGCACGCTGGCGGTTATTCGCGCAATGAGCTCGTAATGAGCGGACAAATCCGAACTAACCCGCGCAAATATGCTTATGCCGTGTTTCTTGACTTATTTTGCTGAAAAGAGCCTCGGCTTTTGCCAGATCAACGGCAAAATCAATCTCACACCAGGGATGCTCGGACACCGAGCACGCATTCACTAATTGTTTGTCGGCCAGGGCGTCCACGATGGAGAGATACCAGCATTTAAGCTTTGCTTGGTGCCGGAGTGCATCCTCGACTGCGTTGCGAAACAGTTGCGGCCCACGCCCCCGAAAGAAAATAAGGCCAATGGACTCGCAGTCGATTTGATCAGCGGACAAGTTCTTACTTACGTGCTTGACCCATCCATTCTCATCCAACTGAACCTTCATGTCATCTGTATCATAAGTAGGTTTGTAACTCACACTGAGGGTAATGGGTGCCGGCGCCGAATTCAGCACCTGTATCAGCAAGGCTCTATCAAAAATGGTATCTCCATTCAGGAGCAGAAAGTCGCGATCCATGGCGGAACGCGCCATCCAGCAACTGGCCAGATTATCCGCAACCTCGAAGAATGGATTAAAAATCGTATTGATCTGTGCCCGATTTGCGTAGCTTTGCAACTGAGTTTCAACCAAGCTGGATTTGAAACCGGTGACGACGGTGATGTCATGAATCCCGGCAGCGAGTAACGCATCAATCTGCCATTCAATAATCGGCTTGCCCCCAATCGGCAACAGACACTTTGGAATGTTTTCCGTGAGCGATAACAGTCGCCGCCCCTGGCCAGCGCTGAGAATAATCGTTTTGATAGTATTTTTTTCCTTGTTTCCAGTCATATCCGATAACCTTTTGAATGTTCAAAAATGCCACAAACCATGCGCACCGAATCATTTTCCGCATGTAGATCTGGACTCAGCCCGCAATCCTCATCGACTCATGTTGAACCCAGATAATCCATTAGGCGGCGCTCCGAGCCTACGCGAGTGCTGGCGGTCGGTTTGCGGCCATTTTCGCCGCTTGCCCGGTGTCCATAGACCCGCTATGGAC
>JBOIFK010000218.1:0-8975 GCA_050741585.1 Nitrosospira sp. | reverse complement strand
AGCGTCCGGCAGCGAGGTAGGCCAGGTCCAGCGCGGCGGAGCCGGGACGACGGATGCCGGCGACTCTGGGCATGATGTCCTTGAACATGGAAAGGTAGGCTTCCATATGCGAAAATTCACGAAATGGGAAACCGGTGCCGATCAGGCAGTCGGCGAGTTGCGTGCGCTTGCTCACGCGCAGCCGGTGATCATTCAGATAAGCGCCTCGTCCGCGGCTGGCGGTGAATAATTCATTGGCCGAGGGGTTATACACAACTGCCTGGGTCGGTATGTTTTTATGCATCAGCGCGATGGAAACCGAGTAATGCGGAAAGCCATGGAGAAAATTGGTGGTGCCATCGAGCGGGTCGATAACCCACTGGTACTCTGACTCATCCGGATCGCCTTGAGCACCGCTTTCTTCTGCTAGAATTGAATGGCTGGGATAGGCATCCAGCAATACCTTGATGATGGCATCTTCCGCCGCACCATCGACTTCACTGACGAAATCATTATGCGCTTTGCGCGAAACGTGCAGCAAATCGAGGTTCTGTGCGGCACGATTGATGATGCCGCCTGCGCGGCGCGCGGCTTTCACCGCTGTGGTAAGCATGGGGTGCATTTTTTTGAATTCAGAATTGAGCAGAGTACGATTCTAACCCAGATAATCCATTAGGACGCGAGATGATGGCGAGACAGCTTGCGAGACAGTTTTGTTGGTTGGAGAAGTCCATCGCTTGGTTTATGGGCGCCGAGCGAGAGGCAAAACGGCCGCAACTGGCCACCAGCACTCGAGCAGGCTTGAGAGCCGCCTAATGGATTATCTGGGTTGAATATGACTCCCTCCTATCCGCTTGATAATGTTCGTGTCGTGTTAAGCCATGCCAGTCATCCCGGCAATATCGGTGCAGCGGCGCGGGCAATGAAAACGATGGGATTGCGTTCTCTCTATCTGGTGAATCCCAAATCGTTTCCTGATAAGGAAGCGGAAAGACGCGCTGCCGGCGCATGGGATGTATTGAACAATGCGAGAGTTTGCACAACGCTTGGCGAGGCTTTGCGTGACACGGTTCTGGCTGCGGCAGTGACTGCTCGTTCGCGCGATCTTTCCCATGAAGCACTTGATGCACGCCAGGGTGCATTGCAATTGATCGGTCATGCGCGGCAATATCCGGTAGCGTTGGTTTTCGGCACGGAAATGTCTGGCCTCACCGCCAGGGAAGTAAGCAAGTGCCAAATCGTTGTGCATATTCCGGCCAATCCAGACTACTCGTCTCTTAATCTCGCCAGCGCCGTGCAGGTCATGGCGTATGAATTGCGCATGGCGCTGCCGGAGCTCGTATCTCTTTCCCCGATGGTAAACAAGCCAGCAGGCTTCAATGAGGTTGAATTATTTCACCAGCATCTGGAACGGGCCGCAGCTCGTAGTGGTTTTCTGGACCCGCAAGAACCCAAACGATTCATGCAGCGAATGCGGCGGTTGTTTGCTCGCGCCCGGCTGGAAAAAGAAGAAGTCAATGTACTTAGAGGACTTCTGAGCGCATTCGAAAAACGGATGTAACCATCTCCCTGAGGGGGATAAGTTTCATTCGATGGCTGTACTCCAAGACCTCCGCGCCAGGAAACCATGCGGTAGGCTCGATCCCGACTATTTGAACAAAATAGTTGACTGAATTAAAGGGACTTTATATACTTGACCAACATTGTCGGGTATTGCCTACGATGATTCGGTGAATTTAAACCAGGTATTAATTCTGTTGGGAGCAAAAAATGCGATTGACGACCAAGGGGCGTTTTGCGGTAACGGCAATGATTGATCTCGCCTTGCACGGCGGGGAGGGGCCTGTCACGTTGGCAGGCATCAGCGAACGTCAGCAGATTTCGCTATCTTATCTGGAACAATTGTTCGGAAAACTGCGGCGTAACAAATTGGTGGGCAGCGTGCGCGGTCCCGGTGGTGGTTACCGCCTGGCAAAACCGATGAGTGAAGTATCTGTCGTTGATATTATTCTTGCGGTGGATGAGCCAATTGACGCAACCCAGTGCGGGGGCAAGGAAAACTGCCACAACGATCAGCGCTGTATGACGCATGACTTGTGGGCCAGCCTGAATGCCAGGATACGGGATTACCTGGCGCTGGTTACGCTGGAGCAACTGGTGGCAAGCCCTAAAGTGAAGGATATTGCAGTATTGCAAGATATGAGAGCATGCAAGCAACCGGAAGAAACGGCGCTGGCTTAACTTGCTTCGTTAACTCACTTCGGGAATCGATGAAGCGGTTCCCCCCGGGCGGCGCGGAATTGCGACCGCGTCTATGGCACCCTATCACGCCTTTGAGGCGTGTACTCTTTCCCCGGAAACAGCCGCTCCGGTTCCTGCGTCCAGGAAACGTATGCCCTCCGTCAACCACGATTCGAGTTAACCGCCGGACAGGCAGCAAGAACTGGATTAAATTTTCTAGAAACCGGCCATGCCGAAGAATGATACTCGATGAGCATGAAACAAAGTAATGCACATATATTTCGATCATAATGCGACAACAGCAGTCGATGACGCAGTACTTGATGCGATGCTGCCGTATTTTCAGGGAGAGTTCGGCAATCCTTCCAGCCGTCATGCTCGTGGCGTGGCGGCCCGGCGGGCGGTGAACCTGGCACGCGAGCAGGTGGCGGATTCGGTTGGCGTGCAGCCGGCACAAGTGATTTTTACCAGTGGTGGATCCGAGGCTAATAATCTGTTCATCCAGGGGGCGGCAGGTTATTTGAAACCGGCGCGGGTTGTCGTCAGCGCGGTTGAGCATCCATGCGTAATGCGGGCGGCTCAGGAATTGGCACGCAATGCGAGCGGGAGGTGGAATTTGCGTCGTCTGGCAGTCGATAGCTCGGGGCGGGTAAAGTTGGCTGACGCCGATAATGCCATGGCGGAACAGCAGCCTGGGTTGGTGTCAGTGATGCTGGCGAACAACGAAACTGGCGTCATTCAGGACGTGGCTGCGATTGCAGAGAAAGCCAGGGCATGTGGTGCATGGATGCATACCGATGCCGTGCAGGCATTCGGCAAAATTCCGGTGGATTTCACCTTGCTCAAAGTGCACGCCATGACATTGTCGGCCCATAAGATTTATGGTCCCAAAGGCGTAGCGGCGTTAATTATGGATAAACGGCTATTGCTTAAGCCACTGATTTACGGGGGCGGCCATGAGAACGGGTTGCGCTCGGGTACCGAAAACGTGCCTGCCATCGTGGGCTTCGGGGTCGCTTGCGGATTAGCCAAAACGAGGTTAGCGGAAAGGACCGCGCGCGTTGCGGCTGTGCATGCGCGGCTAGAGCAGGGACTGGTTGAAATGGGTGCCGTTATTTTCGGTTTGGGCGCGATGCGTTTGCCTAACACCTGCTATTTTGCATTGCCAGGCATCGAAGGCGATACTCTGGTTGTTCGTCTCGACAAGGCGGGTTTCGAGGTGGCGAGCGGTGCTGCCTGCTCCAGCGTGAACCCGGGTCAGAGCCATGTGCTGGAAGCCATGGGAGTGGAACCCATGCTGGCACGGTGCGCGGTGCGAGTCAGCCTGGGCAGCGATAACTCGCTGGCGCAGGTGGAAAACTTCCTTAAAGCCTTGAGCGGCGTGACGGAGGAATTAAAGCGGATGAATATGGTTTCCATCTGATAAGAGAGATGTCGCCGGGATGGGGATCATGCAAGAGAATCTGTGAAATTTCCAATCCCTATATCGCATGATCCATGATGAGAAATGAGGGAAACTGAGCCATTGCAAGCCGTAGTCCACTTATTTCTCATTCTCCGGCCCCATTTCAATTAATTTCGATGGTTTTTCATCAATAGAATAATAGAATAGCTATTGGTGATTAAAATAATCAAAACCCCTCGCCAGTTACTTTTTCTTTTTCGACTCCTTGTGTTCGGCAGACCTTCGCCTGCTGCTTATCTGTCCATTTTATTCGGACGATTTAATCTTTATGTGTAAAATTACCTTAGGAATAGCTGAATAGCCTGCAAATTTCGTCACATCAAGAATCTCTCCAAAAGGGGTAAACGAGTTGGCACAACCTAATTTTCAATATGAGAAGCGTCAACGGGATTTAATCAAAAAGAAAAAACAGGAGGAAAAGAGACAGCGTAAGCTGGATAAGGCCAGGATGCCGTCCGGTGAGAATCTGGATACGTCTCTCAATATGCCGGAGACGGAAGATGCAAAAAAACCGGATAAGCCGGCGTAGTCTGCCGGATCTAAGGGATATCGGCTGCAAACGCGCTTGATTGGTCCATGAGGATCAATAGAACAACCGCTGCCTTCAGAATTTCCACGAACATCCGTCTTCGCTCAGCCCATTTTGTTTCGACCTTTCAAGTGACTGACGGCTGCATAGAGATATAAGACGATGCCTGCAAGCAATTCACGCGTTGTATCCGTCGTTCCTCAGCACGGTCTTGTCCGCCTTACACATATTATTTATTTGCTGCATGGTTTTAGCGTCCTGATGGGAATGCTTGGGCCAGCGCTTATTATTACGACTTTCCTCACCGGCTGGCCTTCAATTATCGCGGTAATCATTAACTACGCAAAACGTAGCGACGTTCGCGGCACCTATCTCGATTCGCATTTCGGATGGCAGATCCGCACGTTCTGGTATACCTTGTTTTGGCTGGTAATTGCAGCCATCCTGTTCATCACTGTAATTGGCATGATATTTGCATACATTCTGGCTGTGGGTGCGGGTATTTGGGTCTTTTACCGTATTATCCGCGGTTGGATCGCGCTCAATGATGGCAGGTCCGTGCCGAGCTAGAGTTCTTCCAATCCCGTATCGTTTTGGCGTCCTGCAATAGGTATGAAATACGCAGGAACTTCCATTCATCAGCGAGGCTCGTTGCGTTCTTGCTCGCATCCGTAAATCTTTTCTGATTTTTCCATCGAGGTAGCAAGCCATAAAGTCGGCCTTTTGGCCTTATGTGTGTCGCCGAACAGTCTTGGGTGATCCTGCTTGTTAATATATATGTATGAGTATCTCTGCTTTTTTTAATAGCGGAGATAAATTTTCAAAAACATGCGCGGCATGCTGAGATGAAACTGGGATTCCCAGTTTGAGTCGGGAAAACGGAAACGTAATTTGCCGGGAGGCAGAGATGAATTCGGATAAAGGTAAAAATAGCAATGGCGGCAAGGGAAGCAAGCGTGGTTTTGCTTCCATGGATGAAGATAAACAGCGGGAAATTGCCAGTAAGGGCGGAAAGGCCGCTCATGAGAAAGGGAGTGCACATCGATTTAATTCCGAAGAAGCGAGCCGAGCCGGCCAAAAGGGTGGCGCAGCGCATGGAAAGGCCGCATCCGGCAATCAGCAGCCTAAACCTTCGACCCCCGGCGGCCAAAGCGGCAAGAACGGTTAGTGGAGTTGCAGGAGAAAGGTGAGTATCTCGCCTCTCTTTTGATCTTTTCTTCGATGAAGAGGATTCATATCCGTAAGGGATTTTCTGCATCGAAAAAGCAGAAATCGAAGCGCTGACACGCCGATATGAGAGGTTCATCATGCCCTTATCCCAAAGCCCGAAGCAAAGTCCGAAGCAAAACCGGATACTTGCATCCCTATCCCTTGCGAACTACACACGCCTGTTACCTCTTCTTGAATTTGTACACATGCCGGTAGGCCATGCAATTTACGAACCCGGCCTCCTCATTAATCATTTGTATTTTCCGGCCGGCTGTATTGCCGTGCGTTTGTATGAGATGGAAGACGGCGCATCCACACAGATCGGAGTCATTGGCAGCGAAGGTCTGGTTGGCATCTCTCTTCTCCTTGGCAGTGAAACCAGCCCAGCGCGCGTGGTAGTGCAAAGTGCGGGAAATGCTTACCGTATCAAGGCAAGTTTCCTTAAAAAAGAATTTGAGGCGAGCGGGGAGTTACGATTGCTTCTTTTGCGGTTTGCACAGGCGCTGATGATCCAGACAGAACAAATCGCAGTTGGTAATCGATACCATACCATCGATCAACAGCTGAGCTATTTTTTGCTGATGAACCTGGACCGTCTGTCAGGTAACGAGCTTCATGTCACGCACGAACAAGTCGCAATCATGCTGGGTGTCAGACGGGAAAGCGTAACGGCCGCCACCAACAAACTACAAATGACCGGAGCGATCCGCTGCAGGCGCGGCCATCTTGCCGTAACGGACCGACAGCAGTTGGAAGCCAGCGCGGGCGAGAGCTACGCAGTGGTAAGAAAGGAGTATGAGCGCTTGCTGGGGCCCTTTCCGCTGGCGATCGATGCTTCTGGCGAGGCCGTACAAAAAACGGGTGAAGGATATCTGCAGGGAACCTGACCGGATTCAAGTTCTTTAGTCAAAACCCGATGCCACCGTCCGTGGCATTGATCGTTTCAAAATCCCCAGTTCCTCTCCTCATCCCTGTTCGCACAATTTTGCATATTGCTGTGTGCGGTGTCGTACAGATACGTTCTCGTAGAAAAGCAAAAATAAGTAGGCTCGTTAGGCTGGATATTTGGTTTGGACATTATCCAGAAGCTGAAATAAGAGGGGATGAATGATGGCGATTCTATCCCAGGTTGATAATGGAGCCCTGTCATGAAAAAGAAGAATGTGTTGATGTTAGGTTTAGCGCTGGCCGGATTTGGCGTGGGAATGAACAGCGCCATGAGTCAAAACGATGACGGAACGCACTCGGCAGGTGCCTCGTCGCGGGATGCCGTTGGCAATGCGCAGACAGTTCGCGAAACGTCCATTACGCGGCCCGAGCAGAAAAAGAGCGAGCACGACCGCTCTAATATCTTTAATGCCCCGAACGCGGCCCCTTCTTCACCCGCTTTTGACAGTCAGCCCGATAAGGGAAGGATACTGGGATTCGATTTTTATCGTGATCCCTTGAATGCCAAAAATCCGATGCAAACGTTCGAAGAAATCATGAAAGCCGATATCGCCGATCGTGCCAAGGTCATGAAAACCCAGCATGGATTACTTCTGCGGCGGTATGATTTGACCCCGAGGCTTGACAGGGAAGCAAAAATGTCGCGTGGCAAGCCGCTCGCGGTGGGGCCGACCGCGCGATTGGCCGGAGGAATGAGCTGGGAAAAACTGGCCAGCATGACTCCATCGGACATACGTAGCCAGAACGTATTCCCTTATCCCGCATTGCCTCATCCTAAACAAACGCCAGGCGGGCAGGTTTTTCCTCAGGTTCAAGTCAATATGTTCCCGCGGCTGGAACGGTTCGACATCGAGTTTGACTTGCCCGAGGCATTCCTGCCGGAGTTTCCGCCGGCTATTTTTCTTCAGAACCGGCCGGAGCTGGGAGATGTCTCCCGCGGAGAGGTTGTCTCGATCAACAATTATTACCGTTTGTTCAAGGATATTCTAACGCCCGTACAGCTGGACGGCTTGAGGATGCTGCTGACTCCGTTTCCGCAGGAGGAATTTAATCCGACCGACGACCGTAAAAGCGCGCAACCCAGCCTGGGGGTGACGTGTTTCGATTGCCACGTGAATGGCCATACGACAGGCCAATTTCACTTGAGTCCGGATATCCGGCCGGAGCAGCGGCGTTTCCGGCTGGATACCGTCAGTTTGCGCGGGCTGTACAACCAGCAGATTCACGGTTCGAAGCGCAGCCTGCGTTCGGTGGAAGATTTCACCGAGTTTGAGTTCCGTACGGCTTATTTCAATGGCGATCCGATTCATGCGATGAAGAAGGGCATGACGATTTTTGACAGAATTCATGTCAGCCATATGGCACAACTGCAAAATATGCTGGATTTTCCACCCGCGCCAAAACTGGATAGCCAGGGGCGGCTCGACCCAGCTAAAGCAACCGAGAAGGAACTTCGTGGCGAAAAACTCTTTTATGGGAAAGGCCAGTGTGCGGGTTGCCACAAGCCACCCGCTTTCCTCGACCATCAAATGCATGACCTGAAGCTCGAACGTTTTGTTAATGAGCCAGGCGACGGAGCGATGAAGACTTTTACCTTGCGAGGCATCAAGGACAGCCCCCCTTATCTGCATGACGGCCGTTTATTAACTCTCGAAGACACCGTCGAGTTCTTTAATCTGGTATTGCAGCTCAAACTCACGGAAGAGGAGAAGTCCGACATCGTCGCATACCTGCGGCAACTATAAAACCGCTTTTACGATAAGACGGGATCTTTTTTGCGGTTCAAATAATAGTATCACTTGATACAAGAGACAAATTACTAAGAGGAGCTATTCATGAGTATTTCCGCCACACCTGCATCGATAAAACGGAAAGAGGCGCTTTCGCTGAACGGATCATCTTTTCGCAAGCCCGTAAAAGTGGTACGTAAAGCAGTATTTCCTGTCGCTGGATTGGGCACGCGTTTTCTGCCCGCGACAAAGGCAATCGCTAAAGAAATGTTGCCCATCGTGGACCGTCCACTCGTTCAGTACGCTGTGGATGAAGCCGTCGCAGCCGGCATTGAAGAAATCATTTTTGTAACTCACCGCAGCAAGCGAGCCATTGAAGATCACTTGCATCGGGCGGTGGAACTTGAAGGCGAACTCACTTCACAGGGTAAATTTGCTTCATTGAAAATGTTGCGGCAATTAATACCAAGCGGCATTAAATTCAGTTTTGTCCGGCAGGAAGAGCCCCAAGGGTTGGGCCATGCGATTCTTTGTGCGCGGCATCTGGTCGGTAACGAGCCTTTTGCCGTGCTGCTTCCGGACGATCTGATTGATGGCCAGCCTCCGGTGCTGGCACAGATGATTTCGCAATACGAGCGGGTACCGAATAGCCTTGTGGCTATCCGCTCGGTACCGCGTGAAGATACACGCCGTTATGGCATTGTGGATGCCGCCTGTCAGGATGCGGAGAATTGCAGCACGAGGATTCGCAGCGTGGTGGAAAAGCCTTCTCCAGATGCGGCACCGTCGACGATGGCTATCGTGGGCCGCTATGTTCTTTCACCCGCAATCTTCGAGTGCATCGCAAATCTTGATCCGGGAATAGGAGGAGAGA
>JBOIFK010000217.1:0-4542 GCA_050741585.1 Nitrosospira sp. | reverse complement strand
CGGCATCCACCATGCGAGGCAGCTTATCGGTGTAAGTCGATTTGAGCTTGGCAAGGCCGCGATAATCGAGCAGGATTTTTGCCAAGGGGAAATCCAGTGCGAGCTGCTGCAACACGTCTTCGTCGGTGGATGGCGCGCCACCTGGCGTTTTTTTGATGACAGGCAGCTTGAGTTGGCCAAACAGAATCTCCTGAATTTGCTTGGGTGAATTCAGATTGAATGGCTGGCCGGCGACTGCGTGCGCCCGGGCCTCCAGCACCAGCATTTTCTCGCCCAGTTCACGGCTTTGGCTTTCCAGAAGCTTCAAGTCCAGCAGTACGCCGTTGCGCTCCATTTCAAACAATATGTTCAGTACCGGTATCTCAAGTATGCGGTAAACATAATCAAGCTTGGCCTCGCCCGTAATTCCCGGATACAAATGCTGGTGCAGCTGCAGCGTGATATCAGTATCCTCCGCCGCGTATCGCGTCGCGCGGTCGATATCTACCTGATCAAAACTGATGCGGCCGGCCCCCTTGCCGGTGACCTCATCGTAGCCAATCGTTTTGGTCCCAAGATGCCGTAATGCAAGGCTATCCATATCGTGCGGACGGTGGGATTCCAGCACGTAAGACTCCAACAGCGTGTCATGAGCAATACCATTCAAGTTAACGCCATGATTGGCAAAAATATGTTTGTCATATTTCAGATTCTGCCCCAATTTGGGTTTAGCTGGATCTTCCAGCCATAGCTTGAGTTTATCGATCACAAGATCGATTGCCAATTGTTGCGGGGCGCCAGCATACCGGTGAGCCAGCGGCAGGTAAGCCGCTTGATGAGGCTCAAGGGAAAATGCGATACCAACAAGCTGCGCCTGCATTGGATCCAGCCCGGTGGTTTCGGTATCCACCGACACCAGTGGCGCGGCATTGATACACATGATCAATTCATCCAGCTGAGGCTGGGTGAGGATAGTCCGGTAATCCGCCGATGCAATCTCGGCAGGCCGCTGATCCGCGACTGTTTTCTGGTGTCCGGGGGCGGAAGGTGCCTCGTCCCTCCGTCCTGGACCCGTCTCCTGCTGCAATTCCCGCAACCAGCTTTTAAAATCCAGCTGCTCATACAAGCCCCTCAGTTTCTCCGTGTCCTGCGGCTGCAGCCCAAGATCATGCAGGCCAACCGGCAATGCCACGTCGCACTTGATAGTCAGGAGCTCGCGCGATCGACTCAACCAGCCGAGCGCCGCACGTAAATTTGCGCCGACCACGCCACCAATTTCATTGGCATGCGCGATGAGGTTGTCCAATGTTCCATATTGGGTGAGCCATTTCACTGCGGTTTTGGGACCCACCTTTTCTACGCCCGGAATGTTGTCCACCGCGTCACCGACTAACGCCAGATAATCCAGCATGAGCGCCGGCGTCACACCGAACTTGGCAAGCACGCCCGCTTCATCGAGCATCTCATTGCTCATGGTATTGACCAGCGTCACTTGTGGATTCACCAGTTGCGCAATGTCCTTGTCGCCGGTGGAAATTATGCAACGCATATTTTCGCATTCGGCCTGTTTAGCCAGAGTGCCAATCACATCATCCGCCTCTACCCCTTCCACGATCAGCATTGGCCACCCCATGGCGCTGATGCACTCGTACAGCGGCGTAATCTGCGCCATTAGATCATTCGGCATCGGAGGGCGGTTCGATTTATATTCCGTGTAAAGGTCGTCGCGGAAGGTCTTACCTTTTGCATCAAATACGCACGCGCTATAATGGGCTTGATAATCCTTGTGCAAGCGGCGCAGCATGCTGAGCACCCCGTAAATCGCGCCCGTCGGCTCGTTATTGCGGTTACGAAAATCAGGCAGCGCATGGAAAGCGCGGTACAGATAGGATGAACCGTCAACCAGCAATAATGTTTTCATTTAAACTTCCAAAGGTTTCCGATGAATCCGCAAGATAAATTAGCTCTTACCATGACAACTGATTTTCGGGAAAAAACCTGGTCGGCGAGGGAATCGTGGCGCGTATTCGGGATTATGGCAGAATTTGTCGAAGCAACGGAACGCCTGAATTCGATTAGACCCGCGGTAAGCATTTTTGGCAGCGCACGCACTCTTCCCGATCATCCCAACTACAAGTTAACCGAGCAGATTACCCGGCAATTGTCCGATGCCGGTTTTTCCGTCATTTCCGGCGGCGGCCCAGGTATTATGGAAGCGGCCAACAAGGGCGCCTACTCTGGTAGATCGCCCAGTATCGGCTTAAATATCCAACTGCCCCATGAGCAACATCGCAATATTTACCAGGACATCAGTCAGACTTTCCGCCATTTCTTTGCGCGTAAATATATGTTCGTGAAATTCGCTACCGCGTACGTGGTATTACCGGGTGGATTCGGGACTCTGGATGAACTGATGGAAGCGCTCACGCTGGTCCAGACCGGCAAGACCCGGAAGATGCCCATCATTCTGGTTTGTTCAGAATTTTGGCGCGGCATGCTTGATTGGCTCCAGCAAACGCTTGTGGCCGAGGGCATGATCGCCCCGGAAGATATGGACCTGATACAGGTGATTGATCAACCTGGCGAAGTCGTTAATGCAATCTTCCAGTATTACGCGACGCGCGGTTTCGAACCTTCCGCGGCGGAACGGGAAGTGCAACTCAATCTGTAACAGCCATGTCATTTGGGATAGAATGAACTCATTCACTCCGCGGGGGAACCGCCATGCGCCTAATAATTTTCGTATTGCTATTGAGCACCACACTGTCGGCAGCAGCGCAGTCCAATCAGCCAAAGCAGCCCAAGCAACCCAAGGATTTGCAACCCATACCGGAAGTGCCGCAACCGCCGGAGATCTCCTTGCCTTCGCCCGGTACTGACCAGGACGATCCCGCGCTTGAGCCGCAAGTTACCATCACCAGGCGCGGAGAGGATAAAATCGAGGAATACCGCATCAATGGACGCCTTTACATGATCAAGGTGACTCCACGCATCGGTCTGCCGTATTACTTGATTGATCACCACGGGGAAGGCACTTTTTCAGACCGCGCCACCGGTGGTCTCGATCAGGGTATTCGTCCCCCGATGTGGGTAATACGCGAGTTTTAAAACTGATCCGGCGACTGGGCAGGATAAGTGCATAAGTAGGGTGCGAGGGCACAATGATGCGGGCGCGCATGGACGGTACGCGCGGCGTTATTAGCTCTCGATCCCTCGCTTCGTGAGTTCCTTGGACGCTCCTGGCGCTTCCATTCAAGCCCGTGCAATCGGCTCTATCGTGAATTCACCAACAAAGGAGACCAGATGGCAAAAAGTCCTGCCGGTTTTGGTACTGGGTTGAAAAATGAGTGAAAGGTGCCGGTCAACTACCGAATTAGGTTAAAATATCTATAAAAGACAACAAGATTGCTCTCGGCTTATACTTCTCCCGCTTCCTTTTTTCTCGCTCATGTCTGTCTTCACTACCGTCACCCACCATCAGCTTTCTGCCTGGCTGAGAAACTATTCGCTGGGCACCCTGATTAATCTACAGGGCATCTCCTCCGGCATCGAAAATACGAACTATTTTGTCACGACCAGTCAGGGTAAATATGTTCTTACTCTATTTGAAAAACTAACCTCCTCCGATCTGCCCTACTACTTGAAACTGATGGCGTATTTGTCGCGCCGCAGCATTCCCTGCCCCTGTCCAATAGCTGATCTCGACAACAAGTTTCTCGGCGAACTTAACGGTAAGCCGGCAAGCATCGTCACTTATTTGCCTGGGAAATCGCAAGAGTATCCCGCCCTGGGGCATTGCGCAGAGGTCGGCGCCCTTCTGGCAACCATGCATTTATCCGGTCTGTCGTATCCTGAAAAAATGGAGAATCCACGAGGTCCAAAATGGTGGAAAGCCATCGCGCCCGACGTCATGCCGTTCCTTACGGTGGAGGAAATAACGATTCTCGAGGAGGAGTTACATTTCCAGTCATTGTATCGCTTCGAGAATCTGCCACACGGCGTGATTCATGCAGATCTGTTTCGTGACAACGTATTATTCACTGATGGATCAATAGGCGGAGTGATCGATTTCTATTTCGCCTGCAATGATGCGTTATTGTACGACCTCGCGATTACCGCCAACGACTGGTGTCTGAGTGAAAATGGCGATCTGGATGAGGAGCGCACGTTGTCTCTGCTCGAAAGTTATCATCACACCAGACCGCTGACCGCGATCGAACGCGGTGCCTGGCCGGTAATGCTGCGTGCCGGGGCTTTGCGCTTCTGGTTATCGCGGCTGCATGATTATCACCTGCCGCGCATGGGGGAACTTACTCATGCCAAGAATCCCGCGCATTTCATGCGCATACTGAAGAGTCATTCGGCATCCCACTCCCGACTGGCACAAGTTTGGATTTGAACCGTAAACGGCAAATCAAGATTTAGATGGCAGGCACTGTCCTATTCGGAGATACAAAAAATGGAAGTCAGGCAAGTCGATGCAAAACAAGGGTGGCAGTGGATCGTAACCGGCTTTCTTATATTCCGCCAGATTCCGCTGGTATGGATTGTACTATGCACCAC
>JBOIFK010000216.1:0-3083 GCA_050741585.1 Nitrosospira sp. | reverse complement strand
GGCTGGGCCTTTATCGGTTTTGATGCCTGCTCCACCATTGCCGAGGAAACTCATGAACCCAAGCGCATGGTTCCACGCGCAATCTTTCTTTCCCTATGCATGGTGGGTAGTGTGGTGCTCTTCAACTCTGCTGCGCTGACGTTGGCTTTTGACCACGAGACCCTGGCAAATACCAGCGCCTCTTCTTCTGATCCCATCACCCCCGTGATTGCCAGTAGTTTTGGAGAATGGGCCGAGAAGCCTTTTCTAGCCATCGTCATGATTGCTTTTTTTGCTTGTGGGGCGTCGGTGGTGAAATATACGTCGCGCATCGTCTACTCAATGGCTCGTGAAGGCAACATGCCCGCCGTATTGAGCCGGTTGGCCGCCGATCATACGCCGCGTAATGCAATTATTTGTACTGTGCTGCTGGCAGGACTCGGGTTGCTGTTTGGATTGAACGACGGAGCGGTTGCCACGGTAATCGCCTTCGGCACCGGCGGACTATACGCCATGTTCTCGATGACGACCGGGGTCGGATTGTTTAGCCGTCTTACAGGTCGCTGGAATCCGGCGCTGGGCGAGCTGAAGCTGGGTGTCCGGGGCCTGGTGATCAACACGGTGGCTTTCATCTGGTCGGTGTTTGAATTTGTCAATATCGCCTGGCCACGCGCTTACGTAGTGGCACCCAATGCGCCCTGGTGGCAACTCTGGGCGGTGCCCCTGGTATTGGGCAGCATCCTGAGTCTGACCACACTCTATATCCTGATAAACAGAATCCGTGGGCGTCGTAAATCGACTGTGCCTAAAGGCGGGCCGCCGATGTGAAGCAGGAGGCTTCCCAGCAATTCCGGTATCGGGATCCGATTTAAAGGATTTGTTTTGATGAGGAGAGAAATATGAACCAACCAAGTACATTCTTATGGGAAGAAAACATCCCCGGTGGCTGCCATTGGTCCGGTATCGTGCGCCGGGGCGTGACGCTGCGCTTGGTGGATGTCACGGGTGGAGCCAATGCCGCAGTACTGTTTTTCAATCAGGAAGAAAAGCTGGAGCGTTACAACATGGCGGATACGCTGAAGACGCAGCATACGTTTCGCCTGACCAAAGGCCACGCCTGCCATTCCGACATGGGGCGCATTTTCTGCTGTATTACCGAGGATACCTCGGGCTGGCATGACACCGTTTGCGGCATGAGCGATGCTGAATTGATTCGCCGGAAATATGGTGTCGGACGGTATCAGGAGCTCCGTAACGAGATGTTTCGCAGCGGGCTGGATGGCATGCTGATTGAACTGGGAAAATGGGGGCTGGGCAGGCGCGACGTGGTATCCAATATTAACTTTTTCAGCAAGGTGACGGCCAATTCCTCCGGGGAGTTGGAGTTTCATGCCGATAATAGCAAGGCGGGCGATCACGTGAATCTGGGTTTCGAGATGGATACGCTGGTGGTGCTGTCTGCTGCGCCTCATCCACTCGATCCGGCCGAAACTTACCATCCGGGAGCGATCGGCCTGGCTGCGTTTGCGACACCACCTGCGGCAACTACGACATGTACGCGCATTGCAGAGAATGCACGCGGACTGCAAAACACCCAACGTTTATATGCCAGTGGAGGTGCGGCATGAGTATCCAGAATCTTGTTGAGAGCAGCCTGAATCCTGGTCTTGCCGTGGTGGATGAGATTTGCGCCGCGGGCGAGCCATGGGTCAAAGTGGTGAAGAAAGATCAGGTATTCCGTATTGTCGATCTGGAGGGCAATCAGGCAGTGGATACGCTGTTTTACAATGTCGGCGATGCGCTGGAGCGCTACAGCGCGACCGACACGATTCGCCGTCAGAACATGTTGTACCTGACCACCGGCAGCAGGCTGTATTCCAATTTCGGTAATATCATGCTTTCCATCGTTGCCGACACATGCGGACGGCATGACACGGTGGGTGGTGCCTGCGCAGCGGAGAGCAATACCGTGCGCTATGCGCTCGAAAAATATCCAATGCACAGTTGTCGCGACAATTTTCTTCATGCTTTGGCACACGATCCGATCTGTGAGCACCTCGGTATGAGCAAGCGTGATATTCCCAGCAATATCAATTTCTTTATGAATGTACCCGTATCGGAAGATGGCGGGCTGGATTTTGCGGACGGGATTTCCGCGCCGGGGAAGTATGTGGAGATGCGAGCCGAGATGGATGTCGTGGTGCTGATCTCGAACTGCCCTCAACTGAATAATCCATGCAATGCCTATAATCCAACGCCGATTCGCCTGCTGGTCTGGGATGATTCGAATGGCATGACGTTCGATTAAGGGTCCTGGAGTTGAAGGGTGGCGCGTCGGGAACAGCGCAGCTCGCGCCGAGCTTAGCGGAGACTCAGCAAGAGTCGGAAGGTATGGGGGATAGATCATGTTTGAGAAAGTATTGATTGCCAATCGCGGCGCCATTGCTTGCCGTGTTATCCGTACGCTGCGTCGCATGGGCGTGAAAAGCGTAGCGGTTTACACCGATGCCGATGCGCTGTCGCGGCATGTACTGGAGGCCGATGAAGCGTACTGCATCGGCAGTGGAGTCGCGGCGGAAAGCTACCTGCGCGCTGACAAGATTCTGGAAGTTGCCGGACGTGCTGGTGCAAAGGCTATTCACCCCGGTTATGGTTTCCTCAGCGAGAAAGCGGATTTCGCCGAGCAATGCGCTGCCCATGGCATTTGCTTCATTGGCCCCACGCCTCAGCAGATGCGTGCTTTCGGCCTCAAGCATACGGCGCGCGCACTGGCTTTGCAGAATCAGATGCCGCTGCTGCCGGGAACGGATTTGCTGGAAAACATGGAAGAAGCGCTTCATCAGGCGGCTTATATCGGCTATCCAGTGATGTTGAAAAGCACGGCGGGAGGTGGCGGCATCGGCATGCGTTTGTGCTGGAACAAGGATGAGTTGAGCGGTGCCTATGAATCGGTGAAGTATCTGGCGCAGAATAACTTCAAGGACGCCGGTCTGTTTCTGGAAAAATATGTCGAGAATGCGCGCCACATCGAGGTGCAGATTTTTGGCGACGGCAAAGGTCAGGTGGTTGCGCTGGGTGAGCGCGACTGCTCGATGCAGCGGCGC
>JBOIFK010000215.1:0-2509 GCA_050741585.1 Nitrosospira sp. | reverse complement strand
GGCGATGACATGCATCAGCGGGCCACCCTGAGTTTGCGGAAAAATTGCCGAATTGAGTGCCTTCTCATGCTCCGGCTTGGCCATGATGATGCCGCCGCGCGGCCCACGCAATGTCTTGTGGGTGGTGCTTGTAACAAAATCGGCAATACCGACAGGATTGGGATAAAACCCCGCAGCCACCAGTCCCGCGTAATGGGCCATGTCCACGAACAAATAGGCGCCCACTTCATCAGCGATCTTGCGGAACCGCTTCCAGTCTATGACGAGCGCGTATGCGGAAGCCCCCGCGACGATCATTTTGGGTTTGTGTTCATGTGCCAGGTGCTCCACCTGGTCGTAATCAAGCTCCTCGGTTTCCGGTTTCAGTCCATAGGAAATCGCGTTGAAAATTTTTCCGCTAAGATTGACTGAAGCCCCATGGGTCAAATGGCCTCCATGCGCGAGCGACATGCCAAGGAGAGTATCGCCGGGTTTCAGGGCGGTTAAATACACCGCTGCATTGGCCTGCGAGCCGGAATGCGGCTGGACATTGACATACTCGGCGTCAAAGAGTGCCTTCACGCGATCTATTGCAAGCTGCTCCACGATATCGACGTATTCACAGCCGCCGTAATAGCGTTTGCCAGGATAGCCCTCAGCGTATTTGTTGGTAAGCACCGATCCTTGGGCCTGCATCACCGCCGGACTGGCGTAATTCTCCGACGCGATCAGTTCGATATATTCTTCCTGGCGTTGTACTTCGCCCTTGATTGCTTTCCATACCTCGGGATCAATACTTTCCAGGGTCAGTTTCGGGGACAACATGGCGATTCAGCTCTCTGGGAATGTTAGAAAATGGTTTGCAACGTGGTCTCGATAGACTGATAAAGTTCGACTAGACGTCGAGATTTCGGACTCCCAACGCATTGCCCTCAATGAAGGCGCGACGCGGCTCCACCACGTCGCCCATCAAAGTGGTGAAAATTTCATCAGCGACGATGCTATCTTCAATCTGGGCGCGCAGCAGGCGGCGGCTCTTGGGATCCATCGTGGTTTCCCATAACTGCGCGGGGTTCATCTCTCCCAGGCCTTTGTAGCGCTGCGTACCGATGCCTTTTTTGACTTCCTGCAGCAGCCAGTCGAGCGCTTGTTTGAAGTCCTTCACGGATTGTTTCTGTTCGCCGCGCCTGACATACGCCGAGGCCCCCATCAGACCATCGAGCACCTGGGCGGTCCGCTTGATCTGAGCGTAATCGCCACTCTGCAGAAAATCCTGATCCAGATAACTGGCGCGGGCGTTGCCGTGACGCATGCGGTATAGCTTCAACCGGTATTCCTCGGTGGCGGCATCATACTCCGGCGTAATATCGATGCCGGCGACCTGTGCGGCAAGCCTTGCGGCGCTTTCGGCAGTGCTGGTCTCGCTGCTCAAGTCGATGTCCGGATGATGAAGCAGCGCATGCATCACGTCAGTATCGATGAGACGGCTCATGCGCTCGATCACGGCTTCGGCCAGCAGGTATTCGTTCGCAATTTTTTCCAGTGTTTCTCCCGTCAGCGGCGGCTTATCTTCATCAGTACGCAATTCCGCATCAGTCAGCGCCAACCCCAGCAGGTATTGTTTAAGTTCATGGTCGTCCTTGACGTAGCGTTCCTGCTTGCCATGCTTGACCTTGTAGAGCGGCGGCTGGGCGATGTAGATATGACCGCGTTCGATCAGTTCCGGCATCTGCCGGTAAAAGAATGTCAGCAGCAAGGTCCGGATGTGCGAACCGTCCACGTCCGCGTCGGTCATGATGATGATACGGTGATAGCGTAATTTATCAGGATTGTATTCATCCTTGCCGATGCCGGTTCCAAGCGCAGTAATCAGGGAAATGATTTCCTGCGATGAAATCAATTTATCAAAACGGGCTCTTTCCACATTCAGAATTTTTCCCTTCAAAGGCATGATCGCCTGAAATTTGCGGTCGCGCCCCTGCTTGGCCGATCCGCCCGCTGAATCGCCCTCAACCAGATAAAGCTCACATAGTGCCGGATCTTTTTCCTGGCAATCGGCGAGTTTGCCGGGTAATCCCATCCCGTCGAGAACCCCCTTGCGACGCGTCAATTCGCGTGCTCTTCGCGCAGCTTCGCGTGCTCTCGCCGCGTCGATAATTTTACTGCAGATGGTTTTAGCGTCGAGTGGGCGCTCCAACAGGAATTCGGTCAGTTTCAATGTGACGATCTCCTCCACTGCCGGACGCACCTCCGAGGATACGAGCTTTTCCTTGGTCTGCGAAGAAAACTTGGGCTCGAATAACTTTACCGACAATATGCAGGACAGACCCTCCCGCATATCGTCCCCCGAGGTTTCGATTTTGGCTTTTTTGGCCAGCTCATTTTTTTCAATATAGCTATTCAGGGTCCGCGTCATGGCGGCACGCAAACCCGTAAGATGCGTTCCGCCATCCTTTTGCGGTATGTTATTGGTAAAGCATAGAACCTGTTCCGAGTAACTATCGTTCCACTGCATCGAGACTTCCACCAC
>JBOIFK010000214.1:0-6985 GCA_050741585.1 Nitrosospira sp. | reverse complement strand
TGATAATTGCCTGGAAGTCACCGTCCTAAGTGGCGCTATCAAGAACGTAAAAAAATTTGCCGATCGGATTATTGCCACACGCGGCGTACGGCACGGCAAGCTGCATCTTTTGCCGGTCGAGACCATGCAAGAGCAGTATTCTCCTGATCCTGTGCTGCATGTTCATAGCGCTGCCCTTGCATGATTAATCCAACCGGGGGTATGGCTGGGCGACCAAAGTAATTCAATACCAGGGTTAGCATAAGCTGGCTATTCCAGCAATTTGTGCTCGGTTACGTAGCGGACTAATTGCGCATTGTTCTGCATATTCATTTTCTCTAGAATGCGGGCGCGGTAAGTACTCACGGTTTTTGCGCTTAATGCTAATTTTTGCGAGATTTCAGCTAAAGATACACCAACGGTGATAAGTTTAAGGACATCAAATTCCCGATCGGAAAGTTTGGCATGTAACGGTATTTCCGATGTCGGACCGAGATCGAACAGCAGTTTCTCCGCCAGCTTTGGGTCGATGTATTTTCCGCCCTTTGCCAAGCGTCGGATAACAGATATCAGCAGATCGGTTGGGCTATTTTTGGTAAGGTAGGCGGAGGCGCCTGCGCGTATTGTCCTGATGGCATATTCATCCTCATGATACGTACTCAGCATCAGCACCTGATGGCTTGCATCATCCGCTATTATCCGTTTTAGTACTTCCAGCCCATTCATCCCTGGCATGCTGACATCCAGCAATGCCACATCCCATCCGCCATGGCGCATTTTTTGCAATGCGTCGAGCCCGTCCGTTGCTTCGCCAGCGACGACGATGTCGGTCGTTTCGCCAAGAATCCGCTTCAGCCCATCCCGGAAAAGGCGATGGTCATCAGCTAGAAAGACCTTGATTATCATGCTCATTACCTCGTTCAGGCCGGTTGACACCGGCGGGTTTGATCGACCTGTCGATACCAGGGTGAAGAAACACCCATTAGCAGGCCAAAAGTGATCATGAAATCTCTTCGTTTCGTTTCATTGGCAGATGCACGCTAATCACGGTTCCTTCCTGGCACACACTGGAAATATCGATACTGCCTCCCAGGACTGCTGCCCGTTCGCGCATTCCAAGCAGCCCAAATGATTTTTTCCTTGCAGCGTCCGCGGGATCAAACCCCTTGCCGTCATCGCGCACCTCAACAATGAGATCGCCTGCCCTCTGAGACAAAGTGATTTCGACACAACTTGCTTCGGCGTGCCGTGTCACATTGGTCAGGGATTCCTGCACAATCCGGAATATCGTCACAGTCTGATCTTCATCCAGATCAACCGGTTCCTCCATCAGTTGCAGCATGCAGCTTACGCCACTATGCTTCCTGAATTCATCGGTCAATTTTTTGAGGGCCGATGTGATCCCTAGCCCCAGTGAAGCCGGACGCAGATGCTCGGCAACATTGCGTACGCTCTGGTCTGCGTTGTCCACCAGTTCCGACATGTTACGCCTGATGATCCCCACTCTTTCGCTTCCATTATCTTCCGCACCCTTCAGCAGCGAGATTTCCAGGCGCAATGCCGCCAAAAGCTGGCCCAGTTCATCGTGAATTTCGCGGGCAATGTACTTTCGATCTTCTTCCCGCATTCGCTCCACATGCGCTGCAAACTCCCGTATCGCCGCATCGCGTACCCGAAGCTCCTGCTCGACCAGAATCCTTGCTTCTGCCTGCTTGTGTTCCAGCCACTTCCCCAGATCGTCGCCGATGACATCGATCAGATTCTGTTCCTCTGGCAGCAGGACGGGCTGATCTATGCTGCAAAAGACCTCTATCCAGCCATAAGCCTCGCCGTAGACCATAATGTGCTTTCTTAATCCGGGTGTATGATCCTTATCATATTGATCGGAAACAAACTGCCTGCCACCGAGTTCGATTCTGATAGTAGTAATATGCGGAAATCGCATCGCTGCGATCAGTTGTACAGAAATCGTCCTGCAAACTTCCTCCAGCGACCCTGACTCCATGCCGCGACGGATCGCATAGAAACAGTTGATTTCCTTTAATCGCTCGCGTAACGACTCCTCGACCTGTTTGAGCTTAGTGATTTCATGCTCAATGGCCTCCGCCATGGTATTGAAGTCGGCGCCGAGCTCAGCGATTTCATTGTGCGTGGAGATGTCGCACCGGGTGGAATAGCTGCCTTGCGCAATGCTGCTTGCCTGACGGCTGAGATCATCGAGCGGACGCAGGATATTGCGGCGCATGTAGAACGTGGCGACCGCTACGACGAGCAGCGCGGTGCAAAGCACTGCCAGTATCAGCAGGATTTGCTGCTGGAATTTGGACTGTAAATTGCTCAACGTCGTCTGGGTGCGGTTATCCAGTTCCCGCATGAATTGGCTGATGGGCGCCATGATCTTGGCTTTCTCAGCTTTATAGCGTTCGCCAAACAACAGGCCGATAGCGAAATCGCGATCAGGCGCACGAGGTAGGGTGAATTTTCCGTATCCGTCGTCGTATAACCCTTTTATGGCAGCGAAGGCCTGTTTTTCCAGATTCACCAGATTGTCGGAATTCTTCTGCGATTATTGCAGTAGATCAAGTTCCCGTTCGCTAAAACCTTCACGATGCATCAATTCCATCAAGGAGACGGTATTGCCTGGCGTGCTGGAGGCGGAAGTTCTGTTTTCGTCCCAATAGGTATTTGAGTAGTCTTGGGGACGCGGCCGTGTGCCGTTACGGATGTCCAGGATCTCAAAAAAGAGGCGCTCGTAGATCGGATCGCCGGTGGCTACGTAGCTACGAGCCATCTTGGTAAGGTCTTCGGAGCTCTGAAACAACTCATTTGCAAGTTGCAGGGACCGGTGTTTTTGGCGCTCGGCTTTGGTGATGTCATCCAGCGTGCCCAGCACCTGAGAAGAAAGCAATATCAGCAGGCTGAGTACCAGCACGATGAAGATAAGACAAAAATTAGTGAATAGACCAATCCTCATGTTTTCCTTTACGTCCTGTTGAACCCGGACCGCTTATCTTATGCGTAACTGTATCTTCCAATCGCGATTCCGGTTCTGGGTCACTTCATGAGCGTGGCCATGTTTGCCAGTCATTCTATATAACAGCCTGACTACTTTTATTGATTTCGATACCGGAGTGAAAATGTACCAAACGCAACGCCAAAAGTGTACCAATTCGGTTAATAACAAAGAGGATTAGGGCTTCTCCGGCTTTGCGCTCCTGATTTTCTGTTATTGGGAGCTACGGCAATTCGTAACAAATATAACGAAAATCGTCTTACACTAAATTTGTGATTTGTGGGTATCTTTTAATGACTAATAATTAAAAGCCCGGCATGATTACACCGGTCGGCCACTAAACTAAAGAAGGAAATTTTTCAGGGATGAAGAATTTTGAGAAAAGGGCATATAAAGAGGGCAGCCATGCAGCAACATTGGCTGGGAGCGCTTCACCACAAAATAAGATCTGGAAACAACGAGCGAATTTCTTTGCTCAAATAGTATTGCTGACGGCACTGGTGGCGGCTTTTCTGTCTTCGTCACCCGAGGCGCGCGCCATGGCGGGCGATAAAGTCGAGTCTGCACCTCCGACCAAAACCGAGAGTAAGCCTAAATGGGCCATCGATGAAACCAAATGGATGACTGTCGGCATGGGGTTCCGCGGCTCGGGCATATGGACGGAAAATCGGGCAACTGACAGCTTCAGGAATGATTTCAGCATCGACAACGCCCGTGTCTATCTTAACGGACAGGTTCACAAATATGTCAAATTCGAAATCAACACAGAATGTTTTTTCTGTAACAACACGAGTGGGACGGATAATCCCAAGATGTCCTATAACATTCTGGACGCGATAGGGAAAGTCGAGATTAACCGGTATCTCAATTTCTGGGGCGGGCGCATGCTGGTTCCGACAGAACGGGGCGAATTGAGCGGTCCTTTCTTCCAGGCCACCCACGACGCTTTCAAGACACCATTTTTTTCGCAGGATTTCAGTACTAAATTCGGCAGCGGCGGCGCCGGGCGCTACGGCCGTGACGACGGCGGAACCTTCTGGGGCAGCCTTGAGCCGGGCTTCATCAAGGGAACACTGGGCTATGCCGTCGGTGTCTACAGAGGCCTGCAGTCATCCTCCACGCTGGGGCCCAACCAGACCGATAGCGTCATGTGGGCCGGGCGTTTTACCTATAATTTCCTGAATCCCGAAAAGAATCCGGGCTATTACACCAGCAGTACCTATTTCGGTAAAGCCGGAGACATTCTTGCGTTGGCATTCGGCACATCGTACCAGAAAGACGGCGCCGGCTCGTTCGGGAATCGCAGCGATTTCCTTGGCCTTGTCGGCGACATCCTGTTTGAAAAAGTGATGCCGAGAAACATGGGCGTATTCACCTTCAATGGAGAGTACAAGCAGTTTTACGCCAACTATTCCCCTCTCGCTTTTGCCGATCCAAGCTGTTTTTGCATATTCGATGGGAAATCATGGACGGCAACCGGCCTGTACCTGATCCCGGGCAAGATCGGGATCGGGCAATTCCAGCCTTACGGCAGGTTTACCAGCGTTCAACCGAATCACAGCAGCAATCGCGAGGAAATCGAGGGAGGCGTGAACTACATCATCGATGGGTTCAATGCGCGCATTTCGGCATATTACCAGCATGGCGATCTCGTCAGCAAAGGCATGAACTATGCCCCTGGCGTCATGGGCGAGAAGGCGGATGTCTTCAAGTTATCGTTCCAGCTGCAAATGTAAGGCTGCGCGCTGCCATTCATTCCCTGACATAAGTGAAATCGGTGCGTGGCAATGTACTCAGCAAAGGGAGGGGGTGCTGCCGGTCCGCGGAAGCATTGCGTATTGAATAGTGAATAACAAACAAAAAAAATGTATCCAACCAATCATGCGGAAGACCCTGTAATCAGACGCGATTCTGCAGCTTCGGTCCATCGCCTGTATCCCGCGCAGCATTCATCAAATCCGGCGGGTGGAGTACCTTATATGCCACTGGAGGCACGGTTGTCTCTCGGCTTTGCGGACGATGGCGGCGTTACTCGATTGGTGGACCGGGGACATTTCGGTCCGCTACTCGTGCAAAAGCCGCTTTATCCCGAAGGAAGAGAGGTTTGCCAGGTAGTCATTATTCATCCGCCTGGCGGCGTGGTGGGTGGAGATCAGTTGGAGATTGCGGCCAAGGTCGGTGCGTCGGCGAATGCGCAGATCACCACGCCCGGGGCGGCCAAGTGGTACAAGGCTAATGGCCATGTTTCGCGCCAGGAAATAAAGCTTGAGGTGGGTGCCGGGGGATCGCTTGAATGGGTGCCGCAGGAAACCATTTTTTTCGATAACGCCGATGTGGAGCTTGGGCATCAAGTCGTGCTGGGGAAAGAGGCGAGCTATATCGGTTGTGAAATTTTTTGCTTTGGCCGCACGGCGTCAGGTGAGTCGTACAGCGGCGGCCAGATCAGGCAGCGTACCAGCATTCATCACGAGGGTAAATTGATCTGGTTCGAGCAGTTGCGGTTACTGGGCGGCAGCCCAGCCATGAAAAGTCGTTTGGTGCTCGCAAACAGCACCGTTTGCGCGACACTGATAGCAGTGGGAAAAACCATCCCCGCCGCGGTGTTGAATGCAGCACGCGAGGGCGCGTGCGACATTGCGAATGGCGCCGGCCATTTTGGTGTTTCGCAGTTAAAACCGGTGGTGGTTGCACGTTATCTGGGAAATTCGAGCGAGACTGCGCGGCGGATAATGTTGCATGTCTGGGGTCTGCTTCGCCCGGCGATGCTGGGCCGCGAGGCAATGATCCCGCGTATGTGGAATACATAATAACCATTCACTAAGCGGCAGCGTTTTTTAGTTTGCGAACAGAGACAAGCATCAGGTTTGCCGCAGTCGCAGTATTGAAGAAGCGAAACAATTATTAATTTATTAAGGAGGAAGCAATGGACCTTACACCGAGAGAGAAAGACAAGTTACAGATATTTACCGCCGGATTGGTGGCGGAACGCCGCAAGGCGCGCGGCTTGCAGCTGAATTATCCGGAAGCGGTCGCGCTGATTACCTGTGCGATGATGGAAAGCGCGCGCGACGGTCATACCGTTGCGGAGCTCATGGCGGAAGGCACCCGCATACTGACCCGGGCTGATGTGATGGAGGGGGTTCCTGAAATGATCCCGGATATTCAGATCGAGGCCACGTTCCCGGATGGCACCAAGCTGGTGACCGTTCACAATCCCATTCCTTAAAAAAACCAGGAGATCATGATGGCTAGAGTACCGCTAATTCCAGGAGAAGTATTTGTGCGGCCTGGGGATATCGAGCTGAATGTCGGGAGGAAAACCAAAACCTTGAAGGTTTCCAATGGTGGCGACCGGCCAATACAGATTGGCTCGCACTTTCATTTTTACGAAGTCAATTCCGCGATGAACTTCGACCGGGAGGCGGCCTACGGCATGCGCCTGAACATTATGGCAGGTACGGCTGTACGCTTCGAACCCGGGCAGGAACGCACCATAGAGCTGGTTGAGCTCGCCGGGGAAAGGACGGTGTACGGATTTAACCAGAAAGTGATGGGCAAGCTGAAATAACAGCGCGCTGCCAAGCCAATAACCCTAAAGAGGAGTAGAAAATGACTTTTAAAATTTCCCGTCAGACTTACGTCGAGATGATGGGACCCACTACCGGCGATCGTATCCGGCTGGCGGACACGGAACTTTTTATTGAAATCGAAAAAGATTTCACCACCTATGGTGAAGAGGTGAAATTCGGTGGCGGCAAAGTGATTCGCGACGGGATGGGCCAATCCCAGCGCAACCATGCCGATGTAATGGATACCGTTATCACGAATGCTGTCATTGTTGATCACTGGGGCATCGTCAAGGCGGACGTTGGCCTGAAAGGCGGCAAGATTGCCGGCATCGGCAAGGCGGGAAACCCCGATATCCAGCCAAATGTGACGATGGCGATCGGCGCGGCCACCGAGATTATCGCCGGCGAGGGCTCGATTCTCACC
>JBOIFK010000213.1:0-2480 GCA_050741585.1 Nitrosospira sp. | reverse complement strand
CACACTGTTGACACAACCCATGCAGGTCATCCCTTCGATTCTCATGGTTTCCGTTTGCACTGCGACCCTCCTTTCAGCAATAGTGATATTCCAGATCAAGTCCCCGTCCGCCAACGTCTCCTATGGCTGCCGGGCGGTGTCATTTGTCTCAAGATGATTCTCCGCTGGCGTTATTTGCTGCCAGCGAGACCACAACGAGTTAAAGTCATCATCTGTGCCGGTCAGTTTGAGCCCCCGATCCGCCATCATCAAGCCCATGGCAATGACTAGAATAGCGGATGCACGTACCAGCAGATTGACGATATCCCTGGATATGGAGCTTGCGATCAGGCCGAAACTCAGGAGCGGGACAAGGGTGCCCAGGCCAAAGAAAAATAGCATCGTGGCGCCTTCCTGAGCGCTACCGGTACCGGCAGCCATGATGTACATGGCTTGCAAAGGACCGCAACCCAACATCAAGCCATTCAGAAGCCCGATGGTTAAAGGGCTGCGCTGCTGGCGCAACTCGTTCGATACGCCTCGCACAACAAACCGGGGCAAACGCAAGGTGAAGTTGCGTAATGCGGGAAATACATCCAGCATCTTGAGGCCATAGATAATGACGAAAAGGCTGGCCGCGAGCGTGACGATGCCCCGCATGAATGGGGTGAAGGTCATGACAGAGCCCAGCAAACCCAGGCTGCCGCCAATAGCCGCATAAGAGGCCGTCTTGCCTGAGGCATACATCAGGTGAGCCATTGTGGTTGACACGGTGGTGCGCGGCTCAATGGCCGCCGCATAGCCCACCACAAAACCACCGCACATCCCGATACAGTGAAACCCGGTAAGGAATCCTATGGAAAACAGCATGGCATAGCCGAGCTGGGCATTCATTTCGCCCACCAGGCCCGGAACCATGCTCTTGCCCCAAAACGTCACGCCACCAACCAGCAGCAGGAAGAACAGGAAAATCAGTGTATTCCGTATAAAGTGACTTGAAGAGGGGGTGGAGGCAGCTTGGAACTGATAACCTTTTTCTTCAATCGCATGGCGAATGCCGTTTTCTCCGATGAATTTGCTGTCGAATTCGACCTCGATAGTCTGCTTGACGTAATCCGCCCTGATTTTATGTACGCCGGGCAGACGGCCTGCCGCGCTTTCGATGGTTTCCTCGCAGCCTGTGCAATGCATGCCTTTGACTTTCAGACGAGTCGACCTGGTCGCCATTTGTGCACCATGATATTTGTTACAACGGTATTGCAGCCTGATCTGCTTCGACGGTCCACCCGTTTTACCCCAGCGTGCAAATGCGTCCCCGGAGACCGGTATACAAGGCAATTCTTCACGGTTTTTACCGTATACCGTGGTGGGGTATATGTCAATACCCTCCACGGGTACGGAAGCCTCGCAGTAAGGTGGCAGGAAGTCTCTGAATATTATTCAGTGGAGCGGCGGATGATGGTCTTTCCTCCGCGATAGATGGAGCAAGACAGTGAAGACATTTATTCACGTCTTGGATTGGATCGGCATGGCTATATGGCCATGCGCCACGGCGTGGCCGGGACTGTGCCGAGACAGGGATACTTACCAGCAAGGGCGGAGCCGCCCCTACGGCGGGTAAATCAGATTGGCTTCCGCGGTATTTCGTTAGTACCCCGGATTAAAAAAACTTCCATATTCACATACCCGCCTTCAATCGATTTTTCAACTGGCTCGTTCAGCACCAGGCATCAATTATTTTTTTCTTCAGGCCAGATTAAAGTCATTTTCTTGCCAGGCGTTTTCTGAATGCTCAAATTACGATGAAGGGTGACGGTTTTGTAGGTAGCGTCCAGGGAATACTTTCCCGGCGAAAGATTTACCAGCAGGTAGGGGCCTTCGGCAAACGTGTCCAGAACGGTGTTGCCCAGACTGTCTTTAATTGTTACCTGCACATCACTGATGTATTCGGCTTTGGCGTCGGCTGCCTGAGTCAACTCAAGCGCCAATGACCATGAGCTTCTTGCTTTCAATATCGCTTCCGATTCATCCTTGCCTATCCCTCCCGAAATAAATTGCGTTTGACCCTGCGATACCACAGGCGGAAGCGATGAGTTTACTTCCGCAAAGCTTAAAGTTGAAAAAATTCCAGCTAAAGCTATAGTTAATCGGACGATTTTAGTTTTCATGTGAGATCAATCCCTTCCAAGTTCGTTGCAGTTAAAGATATGCCACTCGGTCCGGTAATTCGCCCTATACGCATGTTTACATTGATAGAGGAGCAGCTTACAGCTGGTAATCAGGATGCGTTATTCCAGCACGTTTTCGACAATCCAAGAAATGTAATCATTTGCGATATGCGATAACGCGGGCAAGAGTCATCAATGCAAGTGAGTGGATTCGATATGGCGGATTCGCCAAGGCCGCAGGGGAAGATTGCTTGATATGGCCCGTGGTGCTGAAACTTGTCGAAAGCGCTTTCTTTTGACGATGAGCTTCGGTAATCGTGGAATCCGCCTTGC
>JBOIFK010000212.1:0-2617 GCA_050741585.1 Nitrosospira sp. | reverse complement strand
CTGACCATGATCCCCATGCCTTCCCCCGCAGCCATACATTCAGATTCTTGACTGGATGGGTATTTAAATGGAAAAGAAACCGTGACTGAAAGCCTGTGCTGCAATCCAGCCACCTGACAGGGCGGCGCCCATCCACGTTCAAGGCAATCGCCCGCCTCCACCCTCTGCGAGTATAAATCCTTGAGCTGCCCGGGATTTGTCGCTGCGGCTCACCAGTATTTCCCCGCAGTACGCATGAGTGTTCGTTATCGCACAGTAAGTCCGGATAAAAACCATGATTATTGCAACACCGAGCGCACCACGATCATTTTCACAGCTCGGGCTAATCCAGGTTCCGGGAGTCACGATGACGACAATTTTTGTATTTTCCCACGTCCGTTGGGATTGTATGCATCAGCGGCCACAACATCTTCTCTCAAGGCTGGCCAAAAACTACGAAATTGTCTTCATTGAAGAACCGGTCTTACGCGAGCACGAAATTTCACTGGAAACCTCCACGCCCGCACCAAACATCACGGTGCTCAAGCCTCGTACACCTGTCGCCGCATCTGGATTTCATGACGAACAATTACCATATCTGCTCAAACTGATGCAGCAATTTGTTGCTACCGAGGAAGAGCATATCGCCTGGTTTTATACACCGATGGCATTGCCTTTGCTGCAGGAGTTGGACCCCGCCCTGGTAGTCTACGACTGCATGGAGGACCTTGCCGCTTGCAAAACTTCCCCCAAACAGATGCTTCAACGCGAAAATGCATTACTGAAAGTCGCTGACCTGGTTTTTACCGGATGTCCAAGCCTTTACCGTACAAAGCGAAAGTGCCATCCAAACGTTTATTATTTTCCAAGCAGCGTCGATGTCGCGCATTTCGAACAGGCGCTCGACCGGACCAATGTACACCCGGCACACGAGAATATACCTGGGCCAAGGCTTGGCTACCATGGAGTCATCGATGAACGAATTGACACAGAACTCATTGCCCTGATCGCTGATGCGCATCCTCAATGGCAGATCGTTCTGGTGGGACCGGTTACAGGAATCGACCCTGCCACATTGCCACGACGTCATAATATTCATTATTTGGGGCAGCAGTCTTATCATGCGCTGCCACAATTCCTGGCGGGCTGGAATGTGGGTCTGCTGCCGTTCATACTCAATGAATCGACGCGTTTTATCGGCCCTGCAAAAGCGCTCGAGTACATGGCAGCCGAGTTGCCAATCGTCAGCACGCCAATTATGGATGTTCTGGAGCTTTATGGTGAAGTCGTGTCGGTCGCGGCCTCCGCACGGGCTTTTATCAAAGCATGTGAAACTGCGTTATTGACCACCCCAGAGAAGCATAAGCAGAAAGCCCTCAAGATACGGAAAATGATGTCGGCAACCTCGTGGGATACCACGGTAGAAAGAATGTGCGAATTGATTGAATTCACGAGCGTTGAAAAGGAAGACTCAGCGTGTGCGTACCGATTGCCACTTCCGGCATACCGTCAGCCAAATGTCGGAATTAAAGACACCGTTTATCCCAGCCCGGTATCGCAGTGAAAGCAAATGGATGCTGTTGATGTTCGTTTAAATCCGCCGCATCGCTGATGAAACATTCTTGCCGCGTACATGTATTGAGGCAACTATCCCAATTTTTGTGTTATGCCGTCTTTATCTGGCGATAACCCGGCCATCATATTGGGAAGCAAAGATTCTTTTTTCGATCCATGGGCGTGAGCATATACCCAGGTGAATTCAGCTCCCAGTAAAAAGATCTGAGCCGAGTAATACACCCACACCAGTACGACCACCAGGGAGCCCGCCGCACCAAATCCCGAGCTGATGGCGCTTTTTCCAATATAGATGCCAATCAGGATCTTACCTACCGTAAACAGAAGCGCGGTAACGATTGCGCCGGCCCAGACATCCCGCCAATGGATCTTGACCCGTGGCATGAATTTGTAAAGCATCGCAAACACAGCCGTCATCAGGGCGAAACTGACAAAGAAATTCACGACGGTCGCCACCAGCTCAAGGTTTGCAAAGAAAGGTCCCCACCATTTCCCCAATGCAGCAACCGCCGCGCTGAACACGAGCGAAACCATGAGCAGGAAACCGATTCCAAGGATTATTCCAAACGACAGTAGCCGCGACTTGATCAGTCGCCATAACCCTCCATTCTTATCCCTGCCAGGAGCGCGCCAAATTCGGTCAAAAGCATCCTGCAACTCGCCGAATACGGTTGTTGCTCCGATCAACAGCAGGATGGTCCCGATAACGGTACCCGCCACCCCCTCTTTTGGCTCGCTGACGCTTTCAAGCAAACCTTGCACGGCTATCGCCCCCTGATCACCCATCAAGCCTTGCAATTGACCGAAAATTTCCCCGCGCACTGCTTCTTCACCAAAGACGAGTCCGGCTGTCGAAATTACGATCAGTAAAAGCGGCGCTATCGAAAACATTGTGTAATAGGCCAGCGCAGCGCCCATGCTTGGCGCATAATCGTCGCGCCAGGATGAAAAAGCAGCTTTGACGAGAATCCAGATTTGCCTGATCTTCATGCGAAGCTCCGAAAGCAGACTGTTATTACTATAGAGGAGTCGATTCAGGCGATATGTGCGACGTTACACAGAC
>JBOIFK010000211.1:0-16437 GCA_050741585.1 Nitrosospira sp. | reverse complement strand
CTGGGAAAGCTGCACGATTCCAGCCCGGCAGCGCGCCACCTGATGCAGGAATCGCTGGAAAAAATCGTATTGCTGCTATCGCCTATCGTGCCTCATATCTGTCATGTGCTGTGGCGCGAGCTCAGACCGGGCACCGGGCTCCTCGATCAGCCATGGCCGCAAGCCGATAGCAAAGCTCTGGTGCAGGATGAAATTGAACTGGTCGTGCAGGTCAACGGCAAACTGCGCGGTCAGATACGTGTTGCCAGGGATACAAAGCGCGAAGTGATTGAGTGTCTTGCGCTGGAAAGCGATCAGGTGCAGAAATTTATCGCCGGAAAGGCAGTGAAGAAGGTGGTATTGGTACCGGGCAGGCTGCTGAACATTGTTGTTTAAGGATATCAGATCCAAACTTGAGGATTCAGTCATGAATAAAATCTTGCTGGTTGTATTCTGTTCCATGCTTACTGCCTGTGGGTTTCAGTTGCGGGGCCAGGCTTCACTCCCGTTCGATACCATTTATGTTTCTTTTCCGCAAGGACACCCGATTGGTACGGATATCAAACGTCTCATCAAGGCCGGCACCAAGACCCGTATCGTTGATAGCGCAAAAAAAGCACAAGCCATACTGGAAATTATCAGCGTTTCGAATGACAAACAAATCATGTCGGTGTCTGGAGGCGGACGGGTGCGCGAGTTCGAATTATTCTACCGGGTTTCTTTTCGCCTCACCGACGCCAAGGGGGCGGAACTCATTCCCACCAACGAGATTGCCTTGCGTCGCGTTCTTCCTTTTACCGACGCGCAAGTGGTGGCGAAAGAAGGAGAGGAAGCGATGCTTATCAGAGAAATGCAAAGCGACTCCGCAGATCAAATTTTGCGGCGGCTGGAAGCGGTCACGATAGCGGAGACCAAACCATCCTGAATCCGGCAATCCTGTTCCAACGACAGAATTTATAATAATCGCCCCGGAATCCTGTCATTCTGTACCGTAAATTCGTTTGACCATGCGCATTAGCCCCGATCATCTTTCCCGGCATCTTCAGAAACAGCTTGCTCCGCTTTACACGGTATTTGGCGATGAGTTGCTGCTGACGATCGAGGCTGCCGATCTAATTCGCGCCAGGGCGCGTCAGGCCGCCTATATTGAACGCGAGATTTTCACGATCGATCGTCACTTCAACCGGGTGGACCTGCAACAGCGCAGCAGCAGCCTATCGCTGTTCGGCGAACGACGTATAATGGATATACGTATCCCCTCCGGCAAACCGGGTAATCAAGGCGGCGCAGCGATAGAAGAATATTGCCGTTCACTGCCGCCTGATACCGTTACCCTTGTCACGTTGCCTAAAATCGACAAGCAAGGCTCAGCGACAAAATGGTTCAAGGCGCTTGAACAGGCGGGAGCAATGATTCCGGTTTCTCCGATGGAACGTACGCGTTTGCCCGCGTGGATCAATCACCGTCTCGGCATGCAGGGACAAGAAGCTTCCCCCGATACCTTACAGTTCCTCGCCGACAAGGTGGAAGGCAATCTGCTGGCAGCCCACCAGGAACTCAAAAAACTTGCATTGCTTTATCCGGCGGGCGCGTTATCTTTTGACCAGGTGAAAGATGCGGTACTGGATGTCGCCCGTTACGACGTTTTCAGGTTGTCAAATGCGATGATGGCGGCAGATGCTGTTCGTTACACCCGCATATTGGAAGGCTTGCAGGGCGAGGGAGCCGCGCTTCCGTTCATTGTCGTGACGCTCGGGGGACATATTCGCGCGCTGGTCATCATCCGCAAGGGACTGGATTCAGGCAAGCCGCTCATGCAACTGTTCAAGCAAGCCAGAGTGTGGAGTGACCAGCAGAAAACGATGGAAAGCGCAGCCCGACGTCTCGGTCTCAAGCAGTTGATACGTGCTTTGTTGCATGTTGCGAAAATAGACAGGATGAGCAAAGGCGTTGCGGAAGGTGATGCCTGGGATGAATTACTCCAGCTGGGATTACGCTTTATGGCGGGAAGGCGATAGCAGGCAATGAGGCGCGACCTAAGCCTGCCTTAAATTGTATCCACAGCCCTGCATCAGCGTTAAAATCTTCTATCATTTTGCGTAAATGGAAGTGTGATATGGATATCATAGACATCAAAACTTATATGCAGTCGGTAGGACGGGAAGCCCGTACCGCATCACGCCTGATCGCCAGGGCCGATACCGCAATCAAGAACCAGGCGCTCACCATCATGGCGATGGCCATTAAACGCGACGAACAGAAATTGCTGGCCGCCAATGCCGCAGACGTAAAAAGCGCGAAGGCCAGAGGATTGGACTCCGCTTTGGTTGACCGTTTGACAGTGACCTCCAAGGGCATCGCCAGCATGGTGGAAGGTCTGCTACAGATCGCAGCGCTGGCTGATCCGGTTGGTGAAATCAGTGACCTGAGTTATCGCCCTGCCGGCATCCAGGTGGGAAAAATGCGCGTGCCGCTCGGCGTGGTCGGCATCATTTACGAAGCGCGCCCGAACGTTACGGCGGATGCCGCTGGGCTATGCCTCAAAGCCGGTAATGCGGCGATCCTGCGCGGGGGATCGGAAGCGATTCACAGCAACCAGGCTATCGCGGCTTGCGTGAAAGAGGGACTGAAAGCTGCCGGCCTGCCGGAAACCGCGATACAGGTGGTTGAAACGACCGACCGGGCCGCGGTAGGTGAACTCATCACCATGAAAGAGTTCGTCGATGTCATCGTGCCCCGCGGCGGCAAGGGGTTGATCGAGCGTATCTCCAATGAGGCGCGCATCCCTGTCATCAAGCATCTGCATGGCGTATGCCATGTTTACATAGACGATGGAGCCGATCCGGGCAAGGCCATTCGCATTGCCGACAATGCCAAGACTCAGCGCTATGGTACCTGTAATACCATGGAAACCTTGCTGGTGCACGAAGGCATTGCCAGGGAAGTGCTGCCACCGCTATCTAAAATCTATCTTGAAAAAGGCGTGGAACTGCGCGGCGATATGGCTGCCCGCGCTATCGTCGCACAAATGAATGAGGCCACGGAAGAAGACTGGCACACCGAGTATCTTGCGCCCATCTTGAGCATTCGCGTCGTAAGCGGACTTGATCAAGCCATTGAGCACATCGCTGCTTATGGCTCGCAACACACCGATTCGATTATTACCGAGGATTACAGCCGCGCCCGCCGTTTCCTGCGCGAGGTCGATTCCAGTTCGGTCATGGTGAACGCATCCACCCGCTTCGCCGACGGTTTTGAGTACGGCCTTGGTGCGGAAATAGGGATATCCACCGATAAAATCCATGCCCGGGGCCCCGTGGGACTGGAAGGATTGACCAGCCAGAAATTCATTGTACTGGGCGATGGGCACATCAGGCAATAAAGCATAAGGTTGTCATGACTCAGCTTATCGAAATCAAGATTCCCGATATCGGCGACTTCAAGGATGTTCCCGTTATCGAATTGCTGGTGAAACCGGGCGATGCCGTGGAAAAGGAAACGCCACTGATTACGCTGGAAACTGACAAGGCCGCGATGGAGGTTCCTGCGCCTCAAGCTGGCGTTGTGAAGGAGCTCAACGTCAAGATTGGCGACAAAGTTTCGGAAGGTACGCTCATCCTTGTATTGGAAGCAGCGGCTGCACCAGGTAACGTGGCCGGGGCTGAACCCATTGATGCGGCGACTGAAACCACTGAGGCTGAATCGATCGAGGCATCGTCTCCATCCATGTCCGCGGGCTCCTCTGCCGCATCCGGTGTGGCACATGCTGAGGGCCGCTCCACGCCTTCAATTCAACGTGGCGATATTCATGCCGATGTAGTCGTGCTAGGTGCTGGACCGGGCGGTTACACTGCTGCCTTCCGTGCCGCCGATCTCGGCAGAAAGGTAGTGTTGATCGAGCGCTATCCCGCGCTGGGTGGTGTGTGTCTCAATGTGGGCTGCATCCCGTCCAAGGCGCTGCTGCATATAGCGAAAGTCATCACCGAAGCGGAGGACACGGAGCGTCAGGGAATTGCTTTCGGCAAGCCTGCCATAGAACTCGGCAAGCTTCGCTCGTGGAAAGAGTCCGTTGTTAACAAACTGACCAAGGGGCTGACCGGCTTAGCGAAGCAGCGCAAGGTGCAAGTCGTGCAAGGAAACGGTAAATTTACTTCGCCCAACATGATCCAGGTGGAAGCGCTCGATGGCATAAAAAAAAACCGTGTCGTTCGAACACTGTATCATCGCCGCGGGTTCAAGCACGGCACGCATTCCGGGCTTTCCTTATGACGATCCGCGACTCATGGATTCAACCGGTGCACTGAAGCTGGAGGATATTCCCAAGCGCATGCTGATCATCGGGGGGGGGATCATCGGCTTGGAAATGGCGACGGTTTACGACGCACTCGGCTGCAAAATCAGTGTCGTGGAATTGATGGATCAATTGATCCCAGGTGCGGATGCGGATCTCATCAAGCCATTGCACAGGCGCATCCAGAAACGTTATGAAGCAATCTATCTGAAAACCAGGGTCACCGGGATCGAGGCGCAGGAGAGTGGCTTGAGAGTGAAATTCGAAAGCGCATCCAACACTGCCCCGGCACCCGAACCGCAAATCTACGACCGCATTCTGATGGCAGTGGGACGCCGGCCAAACGGACGCGATATTGGCGCGGAAAATGCCGCCGTCAATGTAGACGAACGTGGTTTCATTCCTGTGAACAAACAGTTGCGTACCAGCGTGCCACATATTTTTGCAATCGGTGATATCGCCGGTGAACCCATGCTCGCCCACAAGGCCACGCATGAAGGCAAGCTCGCCGCGGAAATTATCGCGGGCGGAGAATATACAAAAAATGCAACGTTCGACGCCCGCGCCATTCCTTCGGTAGCCTACACCGACCCGGAAATTGCCTGGATGGGTTTGACCGAAACCGAAGCCGGCAAGGAAGGCATCGAATACGAAAAAGCGGTATTTCCGTGGGCCGCGAGCGGCCGCGCACTCGCAATGGCGCGCGACGAAGGCGTGACCAAACTGCTGCTGGATAAGAAAACACGCCGGATTCTTGGCGCTGGCATCGTAGGGGTCAATGCCGGCGAACTGATCGCCGAAACGGTGCTGGGGCTGGAAATGGGCGCGGATATGGAAGACATTGGACTAACCATCCACCCGCACCCGACGTTATCTGAGACGATCTTTTTCGCCGCCGAGATGGCGGAAGGGTCGATTACTGATCTGTATATGCCGAAGAAATAGGGGGGTAATCTCGAGTGAGATGACAACCCGTGTCAGAGGGCAGCTATTTTGGATTACGCGTGAGCAAACCGTGGTTACAGTTGCGTGGTTACAGTTGTTATGCTGTCATTTTTTCTTCTGTATGATACCGCGTTACTCAAGAAATTTTATTCACTCAAATGGTTTGCTATCGTCACAAACTGGGCCACCGATAAATTCTCGGCCCGCAGGCTTGGGTCAATTTTCAGGATCAAGTAGTCTTCCGGCTTGAGATGCGCATGGAGTGTGTTATGCAGCGTTTTACGCCGCTGTGAAAACGCAGCGGAGACAACTTTGGCCAATAATTTTTCCCTGCTTGCTTCAATCAGCGGTCGGGTGCGCGGAATCATGCGCACAACCGCGGACTCGACTTTTGGCGCAGGGCGGAAACACTCTGGCGAGACAACGAAGAGCTGCTCCATTTCAAAGCGGTATTGCAGCATCACCGAAAGCCGTCCGTAATCCGGAGTGGAAGGCATGGCCACCATGCGTGCCACGACTTCCTTTTGCAGCATGAAATGCATGTCGCTGATGCTGGCCGCGAATTGGCTCAAATGAAATAGGATGGGTGTGGAAATATTGTAGGGGAGGTTGCCGACTATCCGAAGCTTCTTTCCAAGTATGGGGAAATCGAATTCCAATGCGTCGGCTGAGTATACCGTAAGATTCTTTTCAGAAAACTCGCGGCGCAGGCTTTCAACAATGTCGCGATCGATTTCAACCACGTGCAGATGGTTCAGCGACCGCAGTAAAGGCCGCGTCAATGCTCCCCGTCCCGGCCCGATTTCGACCAGAAGGTCATCTTTTTCAGGATGAATGGCGCGGACGATTTCCATCACGACCTGGGGATCAACCAGAAAATTCTGACCAAATCGCTTGCGCGCAATATGATGCATGGATTGGATGGTCGCTGCCGTTACGGATAGCCGGCATGTTCCTTGCGGTTCAGCACCAACCTTTTGCTGGAAAACTTATCCGTGTTTACGGCAAGCACCATCGCCATTTCAATTGCCGCCAGCAAACTGCCAGGATCGGCCCGCCCAGTTGACGCCAGATCCAGGGCGGTGCCATGATCCACGGACGTACGGATAATTGGCAGTCCCAATGTGACGTTGACTCCTGCCCCAAAGCTGGCGTGTTTCAGCACGGGGAGCCCCTGGTCGTGATACATGGCGAATATGCAATCATAATCCTTCAGGTGTGATGGATTGAATAGAGTATCGGCTGGCAGCGGACCAATTAAATTGATACCTTCGTCACGCAATTTTTCCAGCGAGGGAATGATGGTATCTATTTCTTCTCTGCCAAGATGACCCGATTCGCCCGCATGAGGGTTTAATCCAGCCACGGCGATGCGCGGCCTGGGAATTGCAAATCGCGTGATCAAGTCGTGCTGAATAACACGCAGTTTCTGCTCCAGCGTTTTGCGGGTGACGGCGGCCGCTACGTCCTTCAGCGGTAAGTGGGTCGTGGCAAGTGCCACCCGCATGCCGCCACCAACGAGCATCATTGCCGCGGAGCTGTCTGTGAGCCACGAAAGATATTCGGTGTGGCCGGTAAAGGCAATGCCGGCGTCATTGATGACGCCTTTATGCACCGGTGCGGTAATCATCGCGTCGAATTCGCCATGGCTGCACCCTTCAACGGCGCGTTCCAGGGTATTTAGAACATAGCGGGCATTGGCTGGATTCAGTTTCCCCGGAATAGTGCGTTCAGCAAGCGGCATGTGTAGTACTTGCAGGTGGGGAGTATCAGGTTCAACCTCAGCCGCTGGGGCGTAGTCCGCTATTTGCAGCGGGAACCGCAATAACCGCGCACGCTCCTGCAGCAGTTCGCGGTCGGCGATGATGATCAGCCTGCATGGCAATACCCGTTGCGCGATCTGTACGCACAAGTCCGGGCCGATACCGGCCGGCTCGCCGGCGGTGAGTGCTAAGGTTGGAGTGGCGAGTTTAGGTGGGGTCATGGCGTCGGCGGGTGAAAACTTACGGTTTCGATATCGAAACGAGGGATTGACCGGTAGCTATTGTTCTTAGCCAAGAAAAGGGAGATATGGAGCCGGGCCAGACGCTTTTGCAGTCGCGAGTCTTTCTAAATCCGACTGACGGCTAGCCTTCCTCCAGCCTGTATTCGACGTAAGCTCGATCACGCAATCGTTGTAGCCATTCCTGGAAAGCTGCGTCGCCTTTACGCGCCCGTATTGCCTGACGAGCTGTTTGCCGCTGCCGTTCATTACTCATATCCTTGCTACGGCGCTCCATCACCTGAATCAAGTGCCAGCCAAATGGAGACTGTACCGGCGCGCTGGTTTCGCCATCCCTGAGCGCGCTCATTGCTTGTTCGAATTCCGGCACGGTATCGCCGGGTGAGACCCAGCCCAAATCGCCACCTAATGATGCGCTGCCGTCTTCAGAATGGAGTCTCGCCAGTTCCTCGAAGTTGCCGCCATTGTCCAGGCGCTCTTTCAGGTCAGTGATGCGGCGCCGGGCATCGTTTTCAGATGTCAGCTCGTTGACTTTTATAAGAATATGGCGGGCATGGGTCTGATCCACCATCGTTACGGCATCTTTTTGATTGCGCCGGTCGATCAGCTTGAGAATATGGAAGCCATTTGGGCTCTGAATGATGTCAGTTAATTCGCCAGGCCTCATCGGTGCCAGAATTTCAGCAAATTTCTTTGTCAGCTGAGAAGCGGGGCGCCAGTCAAGCAAACCGCCCTGCATAGCGTCGGCAGCGTCGGAGAACTCGGCAGCGACCTTGGCGAACTCGACGCCACTTTTCAATTGATTCAAGGCGTTTTCTGCTCGTTCCCGCATGGCCTGGATTTTCAAAGCATCCACCTGCTCCGGCAACTGCACCAGGATATGGGAAATACGGTATTCGTCGTTACTGTTATCGGGCGAGGTTTCTTGAGCCTGCAGGAAGTTGTCTACTTCTCCTTCGGTCACGTTTATCCGATTGTTTACCTCGCGTTCCTTCAGCCTTACCAAAATGATTTCATCGCGAATTTCGTCGCGGAACTTATTAAAGCTGATCCCGTCGTGCTCAAGCGCGCTATAAAATTCCTGCAACGATAGCTTGTTTTCCTGAGCGATACGGCGGAGGGTCTGGTCGAGCTCGGTATCACTGACGGTCACGCCCGTTTCCCGCGCAAGTTGCAGTTGTACACGATTGAGAATGATGCGCTCCAGCAGCTGTTTCTCCAGTACCGCGGGTTCGGGCGGTTGTATGCCCTGCTTCTGCAATTGTTTGACGGCGGTTTTGAGCGTTTCATCAAGTTCGTGGCGTGTGATTACATTTTCATTCACAACTGCGACGATGTGATCTATGGTTACAATACTGCCGGGATGGGCGGACTGTGGGACAATAGCGATTCCAGCCATCAGCATCGCCAGCAGGACAGGGGAACGCAATAAAAATTTCGTGCCCATGTAAATAAGCGTATCAGAGATTGCGGAGTATGAAAATCATGGCGATCTGAGCAACGAGCGACAGTTTATGATCGGGCTTATGGCCCTTCCACTGTGCCACCCCCCTGGCTACCCGTTCTGGTGTATCCTGGGATGCTACGCTGCAGTACCTGTAGCGGGTTTGATCCGATTTGCATCAATCCATTCAGCTCAAGTTGCACAAAGGCTGCCGTGGTTGTTTTCTGAGTGGCAAGGGTTAGATGCTGGACGACGAACCGCAGCGACCAGCAGCACGCATTATACTCAACTCCCGCCAGTCCTTCCAGAATTCTCTGTTCCTGCAATGAGTAATTCAGGCGCGCCACACTTTGCCACCTTTCCGACCATCGCCACTGTGATGATGCATCAACCTGATGCAATACATCGCGGGTAAAACGGTAACCAAAATTTAGTACCTTCCCCGGTTCCGGCCGGTAGCTCAAGCCTGAACGCACCACGTCCGCCAGGAGCCTGGATTGGTCAAATTGCACGCTTGAATCGGTCGTGATTGTTGGCGTGATAAACCCGGTAACTGCGGCGACAAGATCCGGTCTCCTGTCGATTGTCTCAGGTGCGTCCAGAGTGATCCGGCGGTTTATGAAACTTATCTGCTGACCAACAGCGACGCGCAAACGTTCTTTGCCGGTGCCAGCTTCTATCAGCCGGGATGTGAGCGCAAACGTAACCTGGTTGGCGTCGTTGATGCGATCGCTGCCACTGAAGCGGTTTTCGCTTAGCATCTGGGCAAAGCTGAAATCCGTCTTGGCGGAATCAAAGTTGGGTAGAAAACTCTGGTCACGGAATGGCACATAAAGATATAAAAGTCGTGGCTCGAGGGTTTGAGTAAATTTTTCACCGCGAAATTCTGTCTTGCGATCAAACACAATGCCGCTGTCCACGCTGAATATTGGCAAGGTACGCGTCGGATCCGTATCCTGCGATGCGCCAAACGATTCCAGGTTATACCTGGTATGGTGGATACCAATCTTGGGCGTGATATGGCCATATGCGTTGCGCATGGGGTAACTGACGCTGGGAAAGAACGTGACGCGATGGCCGCTTGTCAGCGTAGGATGGGAAAAATTCGCGTAGCTGCTGATCAGGTTGAGATCCGCGCCGAAAACGTCAGGCTTGTTCGCGGACAAAGTAACCTGCGGCAGGCGTTTGTATGGTTCGGCAACCGCCGCGCGCGGATCCTGGATGGTTTGAAATTGCTGAGCGCGTGTCGTAATGTTCAGGGTGCCGTCGTCTCCCAGGTTGCGGTCGTATGCCAAAAGAGCCTGCTGCATCAGGTTGACCCGGGAGGTCAGATTCATGGTATTTCCGAGATCACGGAAATAGGCATCGTCGGAAACCCTGTTGTAGTCAAGGCGGCTGGAGAAACCCTTGCCTAGAGCGGCACTATGCCCAAACGACACGCGATAGCGGCTTTCCTTGGTTTGAAGATCATTCGGCAATATTTCGGCCAATAAATTACCGTTTGAATTGGCTCCCAGATAGCGGAATTCGCTGTTCAACGCGACACCACGCCGAGACATCGCTCGCGTCGAGAATGTGGCGTCATAGTTGGGTGCGATGTTCCAGTAAAACGGAACGGTCAATTCGAGGCCAGTCCTGACATTGTAACCATACAGGGGGGCAAGCAATCCTGACTTGCGTTGCCCGCTGAATGAGAAGTTCATCCACGGTGTATACAATATCGGCGTGTCCTTGAACGTGAGTTTAACTTTCCGGGCAGTTCCCGTTTTTTTGGCGTGATCGATTTCCAGATCGTCTACTTGCAGAAACCAGTCGTCATCTCCAGCCGGGCATGTCGTATAGGTGGCTTGTCGAAGCCGATATTGGTTTTCGCCTTCAAACAATACCATATTGGCGTTGCCTCGGCTGCTGGCATCGCTCAAACGGTAACTCGGGTCATTCAACTGCCCGGTTTTATTTGCCAGATTGAATTTGAGCCGCGAACCCTCCAGAATGTCCCCGCGTTGTTCGACACGCACACCACCCTCGGCCTCTACTTCATCCGTGTTTTGATGATATTTCATTCGATCGGCTGAAACAAACCGGTCGCCGGTGAATAGCTCAGCCTTGCCTATCGCCTCAACCTCCTGCTCAACATGGCCCTCCAGGCGATCAGCCGCAATGAATATCGGTTTGCCTTTTTTCTTTTCTGCCTCGGTGACGGGGGCTGCCAATTTACTTTCGTCTTTCAGCGCCAGCGATGCGGCCTCATCCGGCGCGACTGCGCCGCCAAGGCGCAGCCGGACGTCCCCCTCCTGCGCAAGGTGTCCCCGAATGTGCTCAGCATCAGTCAATAGCGGTCTGCTTTTATTCGCTTCTGTTTCGGCGGGCGCTGCCAGTCTGGTGCCATTTTTCAATACAGGCGATGGGGCGCCGGCAGGAGCAACTGCGGGAGCAACCGGGCTGCCCTGAGTGCTGCCGCGCAGCCCGGCCTCACCCTCCTGTTCACGGTGCCCCGGTATCTGCTCGGTTCCCGCAAGCACAGGCTTATTTTTGGTATTTTCTGTTTCAGTGGCAGGCGCTGCCAGGGTATGTCCATCTTTTGCCGGGGGTGATAGTGTATAGTTCTGCGTCGGCTGAGATTGCACTGGCGCGTTGCCGGCTTGTTGGACGCTTTCGGACCCTGCATCATCGGTTTTCTGGCGATGTTTCATCCGATCTGCTGAGAGGACGGGACTGCTCCGCAGCTCAGTTTCGCCTTTGGCGCCAATCTCATATTCATGGGTGCCCTGTATTCGTTCCGCGTCAATGAGCACGGGTTTGTTGTCGTCGATTCCTGCCTGTGCCGTGGGCGCGGTGTTTTCGTGCTTGTTTTTCGATGCCGATGGAGGTGCGTCGGCGAGTGCATTGAATGCAAGGCAGAAGAAAAAGACAGAGCAACGGATGGAGCGGGGAAAACGCGATTTCATTTAACCTAAATCCGGCGGTTGTAGCGAGCCCACCATAGAGGCAAAGGTCAAGTGGCGCAAGACATCTTTGGAGATCATGGCGCTAATCGAAAAAATGAGAGCTCAACGGCTGGATTCAGGTTTAAGGAGGTTCCCCCTGAAAGCATTTCGACACGGATGAGTTGCCGTTTCAGATTTATCAGTCTTGCGTCACTAGTTTGGGAGCGCGACGGCACGTAACGCATTGGGTCGGATTTGTGAAAATCGAGGGTGCTCCGCATTAAGCCCGTTGTTCGTTCGGCCCTGATGACGGATGACAGAGAGCAAAAAATTGTGTAAGTGTAACAAAAAAGGAGAAGAAGCTATATGAATGGATTCCGGAGCTAAGCCTTGCATATCCATATTCTCGGCATTTGCGGCACTTTCATGGGCGGTATCGCGGCGATTGCGCGCGAAGCCGGCCATGAAGTCAGCGGCTGCGACGCAGGCGTTTACCCGCCGATGAGCACGCAGCTGGAATCTCAGGGCATAGGATTGATCGAAGGATTTTCCCCGGAACAAATCAGCCTGAATCCAGACCTGTTCGTGATCGGCAATGTAGTGACGCGCGGCAATCCGCTCGTCGAGGAAATCCTCAACCGCAATCTTCCTTATATTTCCGGTCCTCAGTGGCTGCTGGAGAATGTATTGCGCGACAAATGGGTTCTGGCTGTCGCGGGCACCCACGGCAAAACCACGACGAGTTCAATGCTGGCATGGATCCTTGAATACGCTGGAATGAAACCCGGGTTCCTGATCGGCGGCATCCCGCGAAACTTCGGATTATCGGCCAGGCTTGGCGGTTCTTCTTTTTTCGTTATCGAAGCGGATGAATATGATACCGCTTTTTTTGACAAGCGCTCCAAGTTCCTCCATTTCCATCCCAGAACCACCGTCCTCAATAATCTGGAATTTGATCACGCCGACATCTTTACGAATCTTGCCGCAATTGAGCAGCAGTTCCACCACCTTGTACGCATTATTCCCGGCAATGGTCTTATCGTTACCAACGGGCAGGAGGAGAGCTTGGAGCATGTTCTGACGCGCGGGTGCTGGACACCAGTGGAGCGAGTAGGCGTCGCCAACGGTTGGCAGGCTAAAACCATCGATGGCGAAATCTCTATTTGTTTCATGGGCAAATCTCTAGGAACATTACATTGGGAATTATTGGGAGAACACAACCGCATGAATGCAGTGGCCGCGCTGGCTGCCGCTCGCCATGCCGGCGTGCCTGTAAACATAGCTATTGCTGCGCTGAGACAATTCAAGAGCGTCAAGCGCCGCATGGAAGTGCGCGGTGTCGCCAAAGGGATTACGGTATACGATGACTTTGCCCATCATCCCACCGCGATTCGAACAACCCTTGGCGGCTTGCGCAATAAGGTGAATGGGGCACGCATCATCGCGGTACTGGAACCACGTTCCAATACCATGAAAATGGGTATATGGAAAGACAGCTTGGGGGATAGCCTTGCAGGGGCTGATCTGGTTTTCTGCTATACCACCAATTTGGGTTGGAACGCGAACCAGGCATTGAGCACACTGGGCGCCAGAGCAGTGAGTCATGATAACCTGGAGCAGCTAATCGCCGCCATTGTCGCCGCCAGTCATCCCGGTGATCACATACTTGTCATGAGCAATAGCGATTTCGGGGGTATCCACGAAAAGCTACTGGAGGCAATAGCAATCTGTCGGATTTAAACCCGCCGACGGGAATCAGTATGCGGATTTCAGCGTTTCGCAGCTTGCATTTATCCATCGGCCGCTCGTATCAGCATGATCGTTGACCGGATTGTTCTGTATGGTGCCGCTAAAAGTGGTCCATCCCGAGAAGCTTTCGGGGGTGGTAAACGTGCCCTCCGCCCGTCCATTGCCCTTGAATTGAGAATCCGTGCAAACAAGATCCATTTTGTAGCTATTTTCCGTTCGGATCACGTTTTTAATACTGCATCCGGTTTGGTTGTGATGAAAATAAGGTGGAATTTTTTGATCCGCCATTTGCTGGGTAACGCAAACCTTGGAAGTTGCTGCCCCATTCTGGACCTCGGGCATGTCCAATCCGTATTGCTTGGCCAGGCTTGTCAATTTTTGCATTTGATCCGGTGGAATCTGGGGTACCAGCGCCAATAACATTGATGTCGTTGTAACTTCCCATAATCCGGGGCGCATATTGTTTTCGGCCGCGCTTGCTGCTGAAATTATCGATAACAATGATAGCGATAAAAGAATTCTTCGCATCGAATCTCCTGAAACCGAGGATACGCAACTTCCAAAATATATTCGATCGGCTAAGCGCCTTGTCTGACCAAAAAGGAAATTGACCGTAAAAACGGTCGACTGTCATGGTCTGTCCCCAATAGCAACTATTGGCGTTCAAATCTCCAAAGCCTGCCATCCACCCGCTTTTTTCGCTTCGATTCTTTTAATACTTTTAAACCCGGCAACTTCTGGGTATGGCATTGAACTTGAACCCAGATAATCCATTAGGCGGCTCTGCGAGCCTACGCGAGTGCCGGCGGTCAGTTTGCGGCCATTTTCGCCGCTTGCCCGGCGCCCATAGACCCGCTATGGACTTCTCCCAACCGACAAAACTGTCTCGCAACCTGCCTCGCCATCATCTCACGTCCTGAATGGGTTATCTGGGTTTAAATTTGATCGGCATGATTCGGGATCGTTCCCTCTCGAAGCGCCGCATTGTTCCACTCGTGAATCACTTTGCTATCGACGTGGAAGGCAATAAGCTTCTGTCTTAAATTTTTATGGCTTAAGATCGAAATTAGGTTAACAATAAGTTTGGAGTGGCACCTCTACAGGGGGATGCGCGTTGATTTCAACTGAATTCCATCCTTTCTTTATAGCGTTTGCTAGAAAACCTGGATAGCATTCCAATTTTTGGAAAAACGCGCACAAGGCGGTGAGAATGAGCCATCGAAGCGCCAGGTAATATATCCGAGATCGAACCAGGCGGACGCACTATTGGGATATGGATTCACGAATACGAGGAGTATGTCATGAAAAGGAGGACTGAGTGATTGCATTGCGAAAATATATGCATGGCTCGATCATACTCTTAACGTTATTCTGGACTTCAGCGGGCACGTGGGCCAACATGGGTGATAGCGAGCTTATCACTGCAGCGGGGAATGGCAATCTCTCCCGGGTCAAGGCGTTGCTCGCTGTCAAAGCCAATGTGAATGCCAAGGCGGATAATGGCGCCACCGCGTTGATAGCGGCATCGAGGAATGGCTACGAAGAGGTCGTCCAAACGTTGCTTGAAGCCAAAGCAGATGTAAATGCGAAGACAAGCGACGGCACTACCGCGCTGATGCAGGCGTCGCAGAAAGGTCACGGACAGGTCGTGCAAGAGTTGCTTGCCGCCAAAGCCAATGTGAATGCCAGAAGAGGCGATGGCGTCACTGTGTTGATGCAGGCATCGCAGGAGGGACAGCGGCAGATAGTGCAGATGCTGCTTACTGCCGGGGCCGATGTGAATGCCAGCCTAGGCAATGGCGCTACCGCATTAATGCTGGCTTCCCAGATTGGCCATGCGGGCGTGGTGCAGACACTCCTCGCCGCCGGGGCGGAGGTGAACGCCAAGGCCGGTAACGGCGCTACAGCGCTGATGCTGGCGTCGAAGTATCGTCATCAGGATGTAATAAAGCTCCTTAAGGGAGCGGGCGCCAGAGAATAAGAAAACCCCCTGGTTGATATCACCCGGGGACAGTCATGCTCTATATGTCTGACGCGCCGCGCTGAAAGGTCGAAGGCCATGCGGAATTTATTGTCACTTCCAGGACAGGTCGTACTGTTCCGGAAAGGGGCCGGACTTGTAGTCGATAGGGGCATTTGCCTTGATATCCCGCCTGATAAAGACCTGGCGCACCATCTCAGGGATCATGACCATGCCCACGTAGCGCCCCAGGCATTCGTGACTGCCGAAGCCGAAATGGAAATAGTTATACCAGTTGCGTTGCGGAATAAACTCGTCCGGTGATTCAAATGCCCGCTCGTCAAACATTGCCGACAAGGTGACCGGCAAAACATGGGTGCCCGCACGAAGTACGGTGGCATGCCCGGTACCCTTGGCCGCAGTGTAATCGCTTGCGGTCGTGCGAAATAAATAGGGAGTAATCGGCACAAAGCGCAGGGCCTCCCAAACGATATCATCGAATTCGGTGGGATTGTCCTGTAGTGCGGCAGTTTTCGCCTTGCCAAGCCATTCCGGACGTTCCATCAGATATTGAATGATCTGGGCGACGGCCTGCGCAGTGGTCTCGATTGCGCCGATCAAGAGACCGCCGGCATTAAGGCCCAGGCGCTTGATGTCGAAGTCCAGTTGTTTTGGGTAATCCGTGCGCAACATTCTCGTGACGATATCATCATCCAGCCGTACAAGGGTTGACAGGGTTATTTCCTCTGCTTTTACCTGCAGCGTGCGACGAGCAATCAGCTCAACGATGAACATACCGAGTTTTTTGGAAGTTTCATTATGACGATCAATGATGTATTGAGATTTTTCCGGGGGCAACAAATCGAAAGGCTGATTATGGAAAGTATCCCATTGGTTCCAGTAAGACCACTCGATCAAATCACGCCGTTTCGCTCCGGTGAGCCCGAAATATTCCCGCACCAGCGTGGCTGGCACCATGCGGCAATAATTACCGATCAACTCAATGTTGCCATTGGCGGTGTCGAGTATTTCCCTTGAAACGTTTGCCACCATTGCGCGCACAGCAGGTAGATCATCGCGATTCAACATGCATTGCATCAGGGATTTTTCGCGCGTATGCAAGGCATCATCATCATGCAT
>JBOIFK010000210.1:0-11606 GCA_050741585.1 Nitrosospira sp. | reverse complement strand
CATCAGCATAGGCGACAACTTTTACGCCAATTTCAACTGCGTTGTCCTGGACTGCGCGGCGGTGACCATTGGCGACAATGTGTTTCTGGGACCAAGCGTTCAGATTTATACCGCAACGCATCCATTGACAACGGAGGAACGCAATAACGGCTTGGAGGCCGCCAAACCGATTGTCATCGAAGATAGCACCTGGATCTGTGGCGGCGTAATTATCAATCCGGGCGTGACGATCGGAAAGGGGACAACCATCGGCGCGGGAAGCGTGGTTACCCGGGATATTCCGCCAGACGTTTTTGCGGCTGGAAATCCTTGCCGGGTAATACGAAGCCTCGCCTAGCAGCCTGTCGGACTTGAAGAAAACCAGCTACTAGCTCCGGCCGATTGCGGTGATTGAGCAGGGACAGCGTTTTTTTTTGGGATCCCTCCTGATATATTGATTCAGCAGGGCGTGCTTCGCAAGGAAAACCGGGAGATTTTTATTTGCCGCAATCTGAAATTTCGGGCGACCTCATCGCCGCTTATCGCTCGACGGAGTACCGCATAGAATCCGGCTGCGGCGGGATCACTTTGCACATCGACCAGCGCTCCGAGCCATTGTCGCGGCTTTTTGCCGAATCGGGCCATCGATGCGCGGCTTTCATCACTGCCTCCAACCCGTTTAGCGTGCCCCAAACTCAAGAGGAAAACCTGGCGGCTTGCGCGCGTCTCCGGAATACACTGGACCGCCAGTTGCATGGCTGCCTAGGCAAGGCTGGCCAGATCATGGAAGGAACGGGCTGTGATCCGACCGGTACATGGGCGGCGGAAAAGAGTTTCCTTGCGCTCGGCCTGGATCTTGAGACGTCAAAAGCAGTTGGCAAGGAGTTCGGACAAAATGCGGTCGTATGGGCCGGCTCGGACGCGATTCCCAGACTGGTCTTGTTGCGATAAGTCTCAATATCACGGTGGGCGCATACATGCGTGTCATGGGCCTTACATACCAGACCCAAATGAATAATTGTATTATGATGCCATCTTCCGGCACATTGATCGTACAGTTGCGCGTTCGGCTGCGTTGATTATTGCCGGTGCGCAACCAATATACATCATCTGCGCGTATCGACAACCAGCAAATCAAACAAAACCATACAATGAATATCGAACAACTGAACAACGATCACGGGATCCGCGATCAACTCAAATTCATCGAAGGTGGAGGCGGGCTTCCCTTTATCCAGGTCGATAATGCTAAAGCCAGTGCTGTCATTTCCGTTTATGCCGGCCAGGTACTGGCTTTTCAGCCTGCCAACGAGCCGCATAACCTGATGTTCCTCAGTGAGGCAGCGTATTACCGGGCCGGCAAAGCCATCAAGGGCGGCGTTCCGGTTTGCTGGCCATGGTTCGGGCCAGACCCTGAGCAACGGGGCCGACCAGCCCACGGCTTTGTGCGTAACCGCTTCTGGAATGTAGTGCAAACGGAAGCCAGAGCGGGCGATACCAGGATTACGCTGGGGCTGACCGACTCTCCTGAAACACTGGCGATATGGCCGCATTCCTTTGCCCTTGCGCTGGAGATTACGATTGGAGATTCCCTGAATCTTGAACTGGTCACGCGCAACACGGGAAAAGAGCGCTTTTCCATTACTCAGGCATTTCACACCTATTTCAAGGTAGGACATATCGGCAAGGTCGTTGTGTTGGGCCTGGAAGACAGCAACTACATCGATAAAACCGATAACGGCGTCCAGAAACGCCAGAAGGGCGCGATCACGATCAATTCGGAAGTCGATCGCATCTACCGGAACGCGCCGGACGAACTGATCATCGATGATACTGCGCTTGTCCGCCGGATTCGAATTGCATCCCAGGGCAGCAAAACCGCCGTCGTATGGAACCCATGGGCAAAGATCTCGGCGGAAATGGGTGACTTGAAGGACGACGATTATGAGCACCTGCTTTGCGTCGAGACCGCCAACGCGGACCGGGACGTGGTGGAAGTCGGCCCCGGCAACGAATCCCGGCTGATGGCAAACTACCGCATAGAGCACTATTTACCGGATGTTCTGGAACGGCTTAAGGGACTCTTTTAACCATTGATAGTTGACAGCCTGTGATTAAAAGTAGGATGGGTGGAGCGAAGCGCAACCCATCATCGTTTTATTCGCACCTCGTCCGAAGCCACGGTCGTTTGACTCACCGCCTGGTTTTGATGGGTTGTGCTACGCTTCACCCATTCTACATAAAAATTTACGCGCTCACTTCCTGCCACAGTTTCTGTAGCCGTTTAACGGAAATGGGGGAGGGCGTTTTCAGTTCCTGTGCAAACAGGGAGATACGCAGTTCCTCGACCTGCCAGCGGAATTCGGCGAGCTTGGGGTCGCTGATACCGGCCTTGCGATGCTTTTCCAGGCGTTGCTCGTACTGGTTCCACAAACCGGCAATCACGGGGCCATGGCGTCCGTCGCGCTCCGGGTTGCCGGCGTATTTGTCGAGGCGCAGGACCATGCCCTTCAGGTAACGCGGCAGGTGTTGCAGGCGCTCCCATGGCGTCTCCCCCAGAAATCCAGGATAAACAAGGTCGTGCAGTTGCGCAGCCAGTTCGGCATTTAACCTGTTGTTGCCGCGACTGCCGGCAGCCGAGCCAGAAAAGCCTGGCCGGCCCACCAACGCCTGGTATTCGCTGGCGATACTCTGCACCACGCGCGCAATGGCCTCGGTCACGGCGGGCAGCCGCACTCTCGCTCTCTGTTTCTGCGCAATGAACTCTTTCTCGCTGCGCGGCGGCATATCGTCGCCGATGAAGGCACGGTCAGTGATGGCGCTCAGCATGTCCCCTCTAAGCGCATCAGGACTGATGAGGGTATGCAATTGCAGGGCGGCCTGGCTCAGAAACCGGTTCTGTCCCGTCAGGCTTTTTTCCAGTTGCTTCATCTGTTCTTTAAGCTCGAAACGCAGCAACTCCCGCACTCCCCCGCGCATGCCCGCTTGCGCCGCCTCGCTTGTATCGAACAGGCGGATAGCGACTTTATCCTCCCGCTGGACGAGGGCCGGATAGCCCGTCAATTTTTTGCCTCCGCGGGTAAAGGCAATTTCTTCGGGCAGATCGCCAAAATCCCAGCGTTTCACGTCGTCCCGCTCGATAGGGATGCGCTCATCTGATTCCGGCTGGGAGAATGTCAGTTGCGCCGCCTGGCCAAGCTGCGCCTTGAGTTGCGGGAGATCGCGGCTCATTGCCAGCTCGCGCCCCGCATCGTCCGCTATCTTGTAATTCATCAGCAGATGCAACGGCAGCTTTTCTTCCTGCCACCCGCCCGGCGGAACCGCAACCCCTGTTTTACCCAGGATGAATTTGGACAAGGTTTCAGGCAAAGAGAGGGGCGAAGACGTGGCAAGACTCGCCTGTTGGCCGCCGGTTCCGGTTTTTGCCCCCGCCATTGCCGGTTCCTGGCTTTCCAGGAATTGCGTCACAAACTCCGGTATGGGCACAAGATGCCGACGCACCTGCTTGGGCAGCGCCTTCAAGTACCAGGTCACCTTCTCGCGAATCAATCCCGGCACCAGGCAATCGAATCGCGCCGCATCCAGTTTGTTGAGCAGCGGCAACGGCACGGTCATGGTGACGCCATCCAGCATATGTCCCGGATCGAAGCGATACGTCAGCGGCAGCCTGATTCCATCCACGGCGATGCTGTCGGGAAACCGCTCTTCGGTGATGCTGGCCGCTTCGTGGCGCATCAGGTATTCCCTGGTGAGATAAAGCAGGCGCGGGGCTTTTTGTTCCGCCTGCCGGCGCCATTTCTCGAAAGCCGCGCCATTGCAAATGTCATTCGGGATAACGGCATCGTAAAAAGCGAAAATTTCCGCTTCGTCCACCAGCACATCCGGGCGGCGGGCCTTGTGTTCCAGTGCGGCAACGGTGGCAATGAGTTTCCGGTTGTGCTCGAAAAATGGCGCCTGGGTTTCATATTCGCCCGCCGCCAGCGCCGAGCGGATGAAAATTTCACGCGCTTCTTTCGGGTTGATGGCCCCATAATAAACCCGCCGCTTCGGCATCACCGTCAAGCCATAAAGCGTTATCCGCTCAAATGCTGATACCTGCGCCGGCTTCTTCTCCCAGTGCGGATCGAAGTAGTGCTTTTTGCACAGCCTGTCGGCGATTTTTTCCACCCACAGCGGATCGATCTTCGCCACGCAGCGTCCGTAGAGCCTGGCGGTTTCGGTCAGTTCCACAGCCATGATCCATTTGGATGCGGATTTGGATTTGGCGTTCCTGAGCACCGAGCCGGGAAAAATGGAAAACTTGATCCCGCGCGCTCCCAGGTATTCGCCGTCCTCCTCGGCCTTGAAGCCGATATTGCCCAGCAACCCGGCCAGGAGCGCGCGGTGAATTTCATCGTAGCCGGCGGGAACCTGGTTGGGGCGCAAGCCTGTTTCCATCACCAGTGCATGCAGCTGGCCGTGGATTTCACGCCATTCACGCATTCTGCGATGGGAAAGAAAATTTTCCTGGCATTGCTCCATCAGCTTGCGATTGGATTTTTTATGCTTCAACAGTTCGTCGAAGAAATCCCATAACCTCAGGTAGCCCAGGAAATCGGAGCGTTCATCCTGAAAGCGCTGATGCGCCCTGTCTGCCGCTTCCCGCCACTCGAATGGCCGGTCTCGCGGGTCCTGCACGCTCAGGGCGGAAGCGATGACAAGCACTTCGCTCAGGCAGTTCTCGTCCTTCGCGGCCAGTATCATGCGCGCGATTTTCGGGTCGATCGGAAACTTTGCCAGCCGCCAGCCAATACTGGTCAGTGCATTGCTTTCATCCACCGCGCCGAGTTCCGCCAGCAGCTGGTAACCGTCCGCGATCATCCGCGGCGGGGGTGGCTCAAGAAACGGGAAATTTTCCACCTCGCCGATCTTGAGCGACTTCATGCGCAAGATCACAGCTGCCAGCGATGAGCGCAGGATCTCCGGGTCGGTGAATTCCGGACGGGCAAGATAATCCTCCTCCGCATAGAGCCGGATACAGACGCCGCTCATCACCCGCCCGCAACGCCCCGCCCGCTGGTTGGCGGAGGCGCGGGAAATCTTTTCCACCTGCAACTGTTCCACCTTGTTGCGGTAACTGTAGCGGTTGAGGCGCGCCAACCCCGTATCGATCACGTAACGAATGCCGGGCACGGTAAGGGACGTCTCCGCCACATTGGTAGTGAGCACAATACGCCTTACATTCGTGTCCGGTTTGAATACGCGCTCCTGCTCCGCGTATGACAGGCGCGCGAACAACGGCAAAATGTCCGCACTGGGAGCGCCGGGATTGAGCCGGTTGAACGCATGCTTGCGCAATAACTCGGCGGTCTCCCGAATCTCCCGCTCGCCGGGAAGAAAGATCAGTATGTCGCCCGTGCCGGAGCGGGTCGTCTCGTCCACCGCGTCGAGGATGGCCTGTTCGAGATCGCCTTCTTCCCTGTCTTCATCGTCGTCTTTTTGATTCAGGCCAACAGCGTGGTAACGCACTTCCACCGGGTACATTCGGCCTGACACTTCGATTACCGGCGCATCATTGAAATGCGCCGAAAAGCGTTGTGCATTGATCGTGGCGGAAGTGACGATAAGCTTCAGCTCCGGCCGCCTGGGCAGCAGCTGCTTGAGATAGCCGAGCAGAAAATCGATATTGAGGCTGCGCTCGTGCGCCTCATCGATAATGATCGTATCGTAGCTGAGGAGGGAAGGGTCGCCCTGGGTTTCCGCCAGCAGGATGCCGTCGGTCATCAGCTTGATATAGGTTTCCGGCCCCACCTTGTCCGAAAAGCGCACCTTGTAGCCTACCGCATGACCCAGCGGACTTTTGAGTTCCGAAGCAATCCGTGCCGCCACCGTGCGCGCCGCGATGCGCCGCGGCTGCGTATGCCCGATCATTCCCGCCACCCCGCGCCCGAGTTCAAGGCAGATCTTTGGCAATTGCGTGGTCTTGCCCGAGCCGGTCTCGCCGCACACGATCACCGTCTGATTTTCCCGAATCGCGCATGCTAGCTCCCCACGCCGCGCGACCACAGGCAAGTCTTCGGGATAAACCGGTTTGGGCAGATTGGCGAAACGCCGCGCAGTATCCACGGCGGAAGCGGCAGAAAATCTTCTCATTACCTTCTATGTTCGGCAGGATGTGGAGCGAAGCGCAAGCCCGGAGCGCAATCCCGAAGCACGGTCTATTAATCGGTTCATTTCGCCAGATGCTCACTGCGATCGACCATCGTGACAGTGGTTTTGATAGGTTGCGCTACGCTTTACCATCCCGCATAAGCGCTCATCCTGGAATGATTCATAAGCAGATTTCTCATTGGGCATCGCGATGAGAAGATGCGTATTTTAACCCAGGAGAGTGAAAGTTGCCCTATACTCGAAGGCCATGCAATCGTTGCGGGATTAAAATATCAGCCCGCACGGGACACTGCACGATGGCTGCTGTCTATCGAGCCAAGCCCTATGGCAGTTCCCATTGACAATTGCTGTTTATACGGACATTCGCAAAGGGAAACGCGGCATGCGAGCCACCATTCAGTTTATCCAGCCGGACAAAAAATTCGCTATCCTCACAAAACTGCTGGACATCATTCAAGGAATCGGCAATTTGCGTCAGCACATCCTGGCTCATGGAATACTGCTTGAGAAGCTGAATACGAGCGAGGTAGAAGCATTAAAAAAAGCGTTAACAAAACTGGATTATTCCAGTTATACAGCCACAACCAGTTCCCTCCGCCTTTTGATCATCGACGGCGAGCTGCACAATTTATTTGGACTCGTCATTCCTATTCCTGGCAGGCAGAACGATTTTGCGGGGCTATTCTGGGAAAAGGGTTTCACCCTCGAAAACCTCAAGCCAAACCAGGCCAGCGATTTGCGGCAGCGGCTCGAAGCCATCGCTACCGTCAGCATCAACCCGGACATCCCCCAGGCGCATATCTACACCGTCAGCGGCCAGGTTAACAAGACAGACCGCACCCCATTCAGTACCGTTGGCTTTGCTGTGCGTATCTTCGATGCGCCATCGCCGGACAATCTTATCCCCCGCGGCAATCCCGTTGCTCTCCAGACAGACGGAACCTATCGGATCGACTACGTCTGGCAATCCGACGGCAGAAAAGGTCCCGACCTGCTCGTTCGCGTATTCGATCCGCAAGGCGATGTCATCGCCGAAGCCGGGAAATCGTCAGCCGCAATGCAGGAATTCATGGAGATCATGGTCGGAGATTTTACGCCCAGAATCTATATCCTGACAGGGATGGTTAAAAATCACGCAACTGGCGCGCCGTTGCCGGATTTACAGGTCGATGCCTTGTTCCGGATCGATAAACAGCAACTGATCCGCTCGGGCGCGACGAATGGCAAGGGCATCGTTGTCTTCCCGGTTGACGAGTCTTTTTTCAGCACGGGGAAAAATGTGGAGGTTCTCTTCCAGCTCTATCGGGACGATCAAGCGCTCACCGCCGACACCTTCATCGCAAATCTGCTGCCGGGGAACCAGGAAGTGGAAATCCTCGTTACCTTACCGGAACCTGCGGGAGAATGGTGCACCGTTCGAGGCGCCATCCGCCATGTGAACGGTGCCCCGCTTCCCGGCGTCATCGTGCGCGCCTTTGACCGGGACATGCGGGCAGAAACATTACTGGGCCAGATGATCGCAGGGAGGGGAGGGCTTTACGAAATTGCCTACAGTACCGGGCAGTTTCGCCGGGCGGACAAAACGCAAGCTGACCTGTTCATCCGCGTCTTTGAGCCGCCAGGGGAGGGGGAGGATGAGGAGTGGGAAAGCGGCGAAATCGCCGTATCGGACATCGTATTCGATGCCTCGCCACGACAAACCATCGACCTGGAGATTGAGTCGGAAGAATTTCGCGGACCATCGGAATACGAGCGTTATCTTGACGAACTGGAATCACTTATCGAGGGCGTTCCGATTCATGAACTGACCGATGAGGATTTGCATTTTCTTAACGGCAAAACAGATATTCCGTTCGAGCGGCTCAATTACTTGCGTCTGGATGCGCAATGGTCATCCCGGTACATACTGGAGCCCGCGGTCTCCTACGGGTTCTTTCGTCAGGGATTACCGGCAGAACTGCATCGGTTGCTGGCCGAGAAGCCATCGCGCTTGCGAGACGCATTCAAGGCATCGCTGACGCACGATATCATCCCCGCCACGGTCACCCTACGGGCCGATCAGGTGATTGAACAGCTGCTATCCCTGGCTGGCTCAATAGCCTTTGAACGGGATGCGCGCGCCCGATAATCGGTATACCGTATATCCGCGCTGTATACCGCTAAAACGCCTCGTTTGCTTCGGTTCGCCCATCTGCCGGGCTTGAAGAATCGAAGCAAAAATTACTGACTGGGCGAGCCCCGCCCGGCAGGCGCTGGTATTTTGTCCGCTAACGTCTATAGTGATATTGACTGATTCGCGAAGAATTTCTCTATATCATGATCAGAAATCCCCGAACCAAACGATTCCTGTCCGTTACGCTGCTCGTTCTGGGTGGTGTGCTGATGTTTCTCGCACCCGAAAATATCTGGATCGGCGCCATTCTTTTCGTGCTCGGTATTGCCGTGGAAATAGCAGGCCTGGTGCTTGGCCATCGCAAATAACGAAAATTTCCGCAGCTCGGTGAAGGGGTTGCATGCTGTGCGTTACCCATCGGCGCGCCGCCTGTGGAAATGAACTGAGTCGCCCGTCGCGAGCTTGACTCGACCCGAACGTTGTATGCGCGACGATGGATACGTCAGGCATAAAAAAACCCGAAGGCGACTGGCGGCTTCGGGTTTATAGTTTCCACTTACAAAGGAGAGGATTACTCATTCAACAATTTATATACTAAACCAGCCAAGAAATAAAGTCAAGTACTTACCATAGCGCATAATGCCACCATCTTCAAAATCAGATCCGGGCTCCAATTTGGGAATTGCGTTGGTCGGCAGTTTCGATCTTCATAATGACGTGATACGTATTTATGCCAATCGCTTATCACCCAAGAGCTTTCTGGCAAGGTACGGGGTCTGATCAGCTGGCCCCATCGCGGAACGAAAGCCCATCTATCGGCCTGCATTTGAAGAACTGAAGAAGTTGGCCGCATGCCTGGCGCCATCCAACCAAAGAACCATGCTATCCGCGAATGGTCAAATATCAGTAATTACCGGAAGCAACAAGAGGCTGATGCAAGGAGGGGTTATGAACCGACGCACGGTACTGCAAAGTCTCGCTACACTGGCCGCGCTGCCGCTGATTTCAGCATGCTCCCGCAGCAGAACAATCGCCAATAATCCCGGTGCGATCACGGTTAAGCCCCTGAATAAGCCGCGTGAGGAATGGCGCGGTCTCGTTTCACCTGCTGCCTACCGTGTACTGTTCAAAGAGGAAACCGAACCCCCTGGCAGTAGCCCCCTGAATCGTGAAGACCGCAAGGGCACCTATCTGTGCGCCGCATGCTACCTGCCACTGTTCAATAGTGCCGATAAATACGAAAGCGGCACGGGATGGCCCAGCTTTACGCAACCGATTGCTGGGCATATGGGTACAAAACAGGATTTCAAGATGGTCATGCCGCGCACCGAATACCACTGTGCGCGCTGCGGTGGTCATCAGGGCCATGTGTTTAACGATGGTCCTCTTCCTCGCGGTGAACGCTGGTGCAACAATGGCCTCGCGCTTCGATTTGTGCTGAAGAATCAAGAGCTGCCAGCGCTCAGAGGCTAAACGATGACGGCCGATGGACTGCCCGCCCGGGCTCAAACCGTTTACACTTACAAGATGGCTCACCGTAATCTTCCCTATACCCCTGCCCATCACGATAGCCGCTGGGCGCTCGGCGGCAGGACCCCGTTGCTGGCGTTGTTGCTGGTATTGCTGATGGCTACGTTAGCCGCATGCGGGCAACCGGATACGCGCAGCAGCTCCGCAGCCACCAATCAATCCGCCGGCGAGGCGCCCACGGGATCTTCTTCCTCTCCGGGTTCTGACGGTATCGCCACATTTGCCGGAGGATGTTTCTGGTGCACCGAAGCGGATTTCGACAAGGTGCCAGGCGTGATATCCACCACCTCAGGATACATCGGCGGCACGACGGTCAACCCGACCTACAAGCAGGTTTCCGGCGGCAAAACAGGTCATATAGAAGCGGTACAGGTGCGCTTTGATCCCGCAAAGACCAATTTCGCCAAGCTGCTGGCCGCGTTCTGGCCGACAATCGACCCACTCACGCCCAACCGCCAATTCTGCGATGACGGCCCGCAATATCGCAGTGCGATCTTCTATCATGATGCCGATCAACAGCGGCAGGCCGAGGCGTCCAGGGCTGAGCTCGCAGCATCTGGGCGTTTTACGCAACCAATCGTGACCGAGATATTGCCGGCTACAGCGTTTTACCCAGCGGAAGAATATCATCAGGATTATTACATCAAAAATCCGATCCGCTATTCCTACTACCGCAGCAACTGCGGCCGCGACGCACGGCTGACCGAAGTATGGGGCATGTCGCGATAACGTGTAAATAATGCGTGTAGTGTAGTTTAGCCGATGACCCTTAACGCTGGAATTGGGATGGTTCTGAAGTTGAAGCCGGAATCTGTCCCTTGCCGCATCTGCTGCTAGTTCCTGGGCTCGGCTGTTCTGGATTCTTTCGTTTTCGTGGACTTGGGATTTAATTCTTTGGTTGTTTCCTGGCCAGCCTTTGGATCCTTGACGGTATCGGACCTGGTCTTCAAGTCATTGCTTATGGCGGTATAGCTGCGATATTCATTCTGCATTTGGGATTGCAATTGCGCATACTGATGACTATAAGACGTGCGCGTATTTTCCAGCTGACGCAATTTGTCTGCCAACAGACGCCGGTTATGGGAATTGTCTTTAGCTTCCGCCGTCTTGGCGGCCAGGGAGACTTCCTGAATCTTTTGATTCAACTGCCTGAATAATTGAGCCATGGTATTGGCAGCGGTGGTATAGCGCCGATGGTGCAGTTCCATGGTCTCGAAGTCTGTCAGGGGCTCGCCGGAAGGAAGGGAAGGCAGCGTTGGCACATCGCTTGCTCTTGCCGGTGGGGCTTGTTCTTCTGCAAGAGCGCTGGATAAAGGACCAGATATCAGCGGCACCAGTGCCATTAAGCCAATGCATCGGATCAACGAGCGTCTAATAGTGTAAGCCATGGTTGAGCTCCCCAATATGTTTACCTTCAGCATGAGACTTTAATTAAAACCACAGCAACGGTCATGCTTTCGTGGGAATGATGGTATACCTGTTTAGCGCCGCTTACCAATCTAGGCTCGACGAACATTCCCCGTTTAGCGCTTATATCGGATGAACCATACAACGCCAATTACCCGCCCGCTGGCAACGCATCAAACCAGTATTATTGCGCGTCCAGATCGTATCCGGACGGATGGGAAGCAAGCCGGATGATGGGTTGCACTTTGCTTCGCCCATCCTGCCAAAAGTCGGGTAAAGGCATATAGTGTCACTCGCAAGTATAAGATAAACTGCACAACGCAGTTTGCGTTCTAACAAACGACTGATACCACTACCCGTATTTTTCAAGTAAATGACTGTTTCGAAAGCGGCCAAAGGCAAGTTCATCACCTTCGAAGGCATAGAC
>JBOIFK010000209.1:0-9004 GCA_050741585.1 Nitrosospira sp. | reverse complement strand
GCTACCTGCGCGCCCGCTGGATCCCCGCCGCCGATGGCCCCGGCTGGAGCGCGTCCGATACGCTCTTGCAGCAGGTCGCACAGCTCAACCGCGAAAAAGAAATCCTCCCCCCACCAGGCGATCATGTCCATTGAGCAAATTAAAATGCTTATTCACGCCTAAGTCTTTACCCATTCAACAAGCGGCTGCCACTGCGGCAGGTCACGTTCGGTCAGGTACTGAGGAAGGTCAAAAATACTTTTGCCATTGAAAGCGGCGTTGACATACACCATGGTATCGCGGAGATAGGTGAGAACGGGAAGCTCGTACTGCTTGAGGAATTGCTCCAGGGTCGCCGCAGCGCGAGTACGAGGATCCACACGCATCCCAATAATGCCAATAAATGCCTTGTGCTTCCGCACGGCTTTTTCTTCCATTAACCGGTCTAGAAAATCCCGTGTGGCAGCCATGTCGAATATCGAAGGTTGCACTGGTACGATAATCTTGTGTGCAAGTTTCAATGCATGAACAAGATTCTTGCCGTGCATACCCGCTGGCGAATCCAGTATAAGCCAATCATTATTCTCCGGAATATCCGGATGAATTTCGTTGCGCTCCGCATCCAGGCTGGTAATGGCCGGCAGCTCGGCAGGACGCAGAGCGAGCCAGTCCAGCGACGATTTCTGACGATCTAGATCCCACATAATAACCCGTTCATTTTGTCCGGCCAGATAGGCGGCCAGGTTGGTCGCCAGCGTGGTCTTTCCGCATCCGCCCTTGGGGTTTGCCACCAGAATTGTTCGCATAATTAGTGTAATGGGTCAGAATATCGCCACTTAGAAACGACCAGATTTGTCATGCTGCGTTGTTCGCCGTTGCATATGAGTCACTATGCGCCTTCTCACTCTAATCTTTCATTCCTAACATTTCTTCCCGGCTTGGTTATATGAGTCAGTCATGTAACGATATTTCTGGCTCTCTTTATTTGGCAGTGGACTTTGTCTGCCGGGCCGGAACATTGCTAACGATCCGTTCTTGTTCCGTTCCATGAGACCCCTGCAAGAATTGCATCACCCCGGCATCTTCATTAGCCGAAGCCGACTCCACGGTGGATAATAATTCGGCGTTTTCCGTGTTTTCCTTGGGCTCAAGCAGCGAGCCCAGTTCCTCCAGCGGGGGCAATTCCTCCAGAGAGCGTAGATTAAGATCGTTGAGGAAGTCGGTAGTAGTTGCGTACAAAGCCGGCCTGCCAGGAGCCTCGCGATGCCCAACGGCACCTATCCAGCCGCGCGACTCCAATGCTTTCAGCACCGGACTGGAAACCGTAACACCGCGAATTTCCTCGATATCGCCACGTGTCACCGGCTGATGGTAAGCAATGATAGCGAGCGTTTCAAGCACAGCCCGCGAGTAGCGTGGGGGTTTTTGCGGGTTAAGCCGGTCAAGAAACTTCTGCATCTCCGGTTTGGCGTGGAAACGCCAGCCGCCGGCGACGTTTACCAGTTCCACCCCTTTCTCGCCCCAGTCGTGCCGCAACTCTTCAAGCAGCCTGCGCAGAATCTCCGCGCCCAGTTCTTCATCGAATAATTTTTTCAGTTCGGACAAGGGCAACGGATCCTGGCTGGTGAGCAATGCCGTTTCCAGAATCCGCTTAATTTCACCGGGAGTGGATGACCCGGGCGAGGAGTTAGACGGCAGCAAGGAAACTGATTGATCTGACATAAATGATTCCGAAGGTTTGAGGTTGGGTCACCTCCACCTGATTTTCCCTGACCAGCTCCAACAACGCAAGAAAAGTTACTATCACCTCCGCCACCGCGGCAGTGGGGCTGAATAATTCCTCGAATTCAATGAATTTGTGCCCCCGCAAGTGGCGCAAAATACGGCTCATGTGCGCGCGAACCGAAAGCTCCTCGCGAGTAATATGATGCCTGCGATTTGCCTGCGAGCGGGCCATCAGCGTAAGCCAGGTGTTACGCAGATCATCCATGCTGACATCCGGCAAGGGCTTGACTGCCGTCTGATCGATCCATACCTGCACCAGCGCAAAATCCCGTCCGGCCTGTGGCAATTCGTTAAGGCGGTGTGCAGCGAGTTTCATTTGCTCATATTCCAGTAGGCGACGCACCAGCTCGGCGCGTGGATCGTCATCGTCCTCAGTCCTGGCAGCGGGCCGTGGCAATAGCATGCGCGCCTTGATTTCGATCAGCATTGCCGCCATCAGGAGATATTCCGCCGCCAACTCCAGTTGACTCGCGCGCATTATCTCGACATAGGCCATGTATTGCCTTGTGAGTTCCGCCATGGGAATGTCCAGTACCTCCAGATTGTGCTTGCGAATAAGATAAAGCAACAGATCAAGGGGCCCTTGGAAAGTGTCGAGAAATACTTCCAGCGCATCCGGCGGAATGTACAGATCCCGGGGTATTTCCCTCAGCGGTTCGCCGTGAATTTTTGCGATGGGGTTAACGGTGGGGGGATGGAGGGGGTCGTTCATTCTGAATGACGTAGTGTATCGATGACGATATGTTACTTCTGTCGGCGGAACGAATAGGCGAATGGGCGGTTAGGCAAGGGGGCCTGCTGACCGGCGGCAGCGACAACGGAATCTGCCTGAACCAAGTATTTCGGAGAGCCTAGGAATAATTCAATCCCATCGCTTCTCTGACGTCACGCAAGGTTTCCTGCGCCAGCTTGTCAGCTCTCTCACATCCATCGGCAATAATATTGCGCACCAGCGTGGGATCTTCCTCATACATCCGGGCACGCTCATGCATGGGTTTCTGCTCGGCGAGTATGGCCTCGATAACCGGCTGCTTACATTCCAGGCAACCAATCCCCGCCGTCGTGCAACCTTGCTGCACCCATTCCTTGGTTTCCGTATTCGAATAAACCAGGTGGAATTGCCACAGCGGACATTTGGCGGGGTCGCCCGGGTCGCTGCGCCGGACACGTGCCGGATCGGTCGGCATCGTCCGGATCTTCTTTACGACACTGGCTTCATCTTCACGCAGATTGATCGTGTTGTTATAGGATTTGGACATTTTCTGGCCATCCAATCCCGGCATTTTCGATGCGGGGGTCAGCATCACTTCCGGCTCGGAGAGAATCATTTTGCCGCCGCCTTCAAGGTAGCCAAATAGCCGTTCCTGATCACCCATACTCAAATTCTGCTGCTCGTCGAGCAGCGATTTTGCCGCGGCCAACGCCTCGTCGTCGCCGTGTTCCTGGTAACGATTCCGCAACTCGCGGTAGACCTTGGATTTTTTTGAGCCGAGCTTTTTTATCGCCGCTTCCGCTTTTTCCCGGAATCCGATTTCCTTGCCGAAAATATGATTGAAACGACGTGTAATCTCGCGCGTAAATTCGATATGTGGGGCCTGGTCCTCGCCTACCGGTACGCGATTGGCGCGGTAAATGAGAATATCTGCGCTCTGTAGCAGCGGATAACCGAGAAAGCCATAGGTGCTTAAGTCCTTCTCGGACAATTTTTCCTGCTGATCCTTGTAGGACGGAACCCGTTCCAGCCAACCGAGTGGAGTAATCATGGAAAGCAGGACGTGCAGTTCTGCATGTGCCGGCACCTGCGACTGAATGAATAAAGTTGCCTGTGCCGGATCCACACCGGCTGCCAGCCAATCTATCACCATATCCCAGACATGCTGTTCGATGACTTCCGGGGTATCGTAATGCGTTGTGAGCGCATGCCAGTCGGCAACGAAGAACAGGCATTCGAACTGGTGCTGCAGTTCTACCCAGTTTTTCAGGACGCCGTGGTAGTGCCCCAAATGCAGGCCGCCGGTGGGGCGCATCCCCGATAAAACTCGATCAGTGAACATATTGCCTGTCCTTGGTTAAATCCTTGACCCGATATTATTCAATTCCCCAATCCGAAAAACCATACTACGATTTGTATCGTGATTCCAATAAAAGGCCCGATAATGGCACCGAGTACGCCAGTGATCAATAGCAGCAGCAGGATCATAAAGCCGTAAGGCTCAATTTTCGCCAGACTGTTTGCCATGTGGTGGGGCAGCAGACTTGCCGCAACACGACCGCCATCCAGAGGCGGTAGAGGCAGCAGATTCAGCACCATCAGTATTACATTGATTTTGATGCCCGCCTCGCCCATCAATATCATGGGTCTGGCCAGGTCGTTCTCCGGCAGGGTGAGACCAAGCTTGATGACCGAGGCCCAAAGTAACGCCATGAATAGATTCGCGGCCGGCCCAGCCAACGCCACCCAAAGCATATCCTGTTTTGGATGGCGCAGCGCCGAGAAGTTGACCGGCACCGGTTTCGCCCAACCGAACAGGATTCCACCCAGCAACAAGGTCATTAATGGCAGCAGGATCGTCCCCACCAGATCGATATGGCGGACCGGATTCAGGCTGACGCGTCCCTGTGCATAGGCGGTGAGGTCTCCGAAATGCTTGGCCACATAACCGTGCGCGGCCTCATGCAGGGTAATGGCAAAAATGACAGGTAGTGCATAGATGGCAATGTTCTGGATTATGCTATCCATGCGTGATTCCGAAAGGCGCGAGACTCCCCTTGCCTTGTCGTGTCACCATTGGCGTGTCACCGGTTAAATCAATCACGGTGCTCATTTCCAGGCCGCAGGCGCCGCTGTCCAGCACCAGTTCTACGTGGTGTTCGAGGCAATCACGGATTTCCCCCGCGTCGTTGAGAGGAAACTCATCGCCCGGCAGAATCAAGGTGGAACTCAACAGGGGTTCATTAAGCTCTGCCAGCAGCGCCTGCACTACCGCGTGATCGGGAATTCTCAGGCCGATGGTATTTCGTTTGGGATGCTGCAAGCGGCGCGGTACTTCGCGTGTGGCCTGGAATATAAATGTATAACTGCCGGGAGTACTCGCCTTGAGTAAACGGTATTGGCTATTGTCGACTTTGGCGTAATGCGAGATCTCGGCCAGATCCCGGCACATCAGCGTAAAGTGATGGTGTTCATCCACTTGCCGTATGGCGCGAATGCGCGTCATGACGTTCTTGTCGCCCAATTGGCCACCCAGCGCATAACAGGAATCGGTCGGATAAGCGATAATGCCGCCGGCGCGCACGATAGCCGCCGCCTGCCTTATCAGGCGCAACTGCGGGTTATCGGGATGAATGGAAAAGAATTGAGCCACGCGGGAAACAGGTTTTTAGTTTTAGTTTTTTAGGGCAGTCTAAAGTTCAAGGTTCACTTCATTTGCCAACCTGGGGCGAACAACAGACGTTGGACGGCAAATATTATTGCGTAGGAGAATATTTCTCGCGAGCAACGGAATATAGCTGCTAAACGGAGGGGGACCATGCAGCGGATACTCGCAAATTATAATTTTTAGCATGCACCTTGATGTTGAATTGCAGGGATAGATTATTCACCGCCTATGTTACTCCATTCCAATCATGCCATACCGGCGTGCAATTGGCGGGGAGTTCCGGCATCCGACCCAAATCAAAATAGCTCTCTCCAGGCCCGTGAAAATCCGAACCGCGCGAAGCCAGCAGCCCCATCCGCTGGCTATGGCGCGCAAACAGCAATGATTGTTCGGGCGTGTGACTGGCAGTGATGACTTCAATGGCCTCGCCACCCAAGGCACGAAATTCCAGCAGCAGCTCGTCAAGCGCCTCCGTGCCCAGTTTGTAGCGTGCCGGATGGGCAATCACAGCCCTGCCGCCACTATTGCAGATCCAGCCGACCGCATCGCCCAGTGTGGCCCACTGATGGGGTGCATATCCGGGCTTTCCCTTGACGAGATATTTCTTGAATACCGCCCTTACATCTTTGGCGTAACCTTCCTGAACCAGGAAACGAGCGAAATGGGTGCGGCCGATCAGCCGTCCGCCTCCAGTGTTAGCGTACGCTCCTTCAAAGCTGCCATGGATCCCAAATTTGTCAAGTTGCGCGGCGATATTGCGGGCCCGCACTGTTCGGCCATCGCGGATGGTTTTGAGGCCCCCGACCAGCTGGGGATGCTCGGGGTCGATGCCGAGGCCGACAATATGCAGGGTATGGCCGTGCCAACTGACAGAAATCTCCACGCCATTAACAAAGACAATGCTCTTATCGGCAGCGACACGGCGCGCTTCTTCCAGTCCAGCCACGTCATCGTGGTCGGTTAATGCCAGCATATCCACTCCGCGTGCGGCCGCATGCTCCACCAGCTGGGCCGGCGTCAGTAAGCCATCGGAAATTGTTGAATGGCAATGGAGGTCAATGTTGGGCATGAAGGAAGCTATTTCGCGCTAAGCAAGAGATGCATCATAGCAAATTAGGGGGGTTATGAAAAATTAGCCACGCGGGAGAAGGGAAAATCTTCTTTTTTCGATGCCAGCCGCACGCCGAGACCCATAACAAAGCCCCCCTTTGCTTATTTTACGTCTCAATGTACGCCCCAATGCCGAATGACCAATTCATTCCAGTATATGTTTTCAGGTAAAGTAGCGGGGAAATATACACACACAATCCATTCTGCAGCGAACATTCTGCAGCGAACTCATCGAAAGGGTAAAGGTTGAGTGACGTTACACTGAAAAATGGGCGGTGAACTGCCAGATCCTGGATGACAGCTTTTTAGATGGAACAAATGGATTTTCTGCCAATTTTCGTTAACATTAGAAACCGTAATTGCCTGGTGGTTGGGGGGGGAGACGTAGCCGCACGCAAGATCGCATTGCTATTGCGCGCAGGTGCTCGCATCACAGTGATCGCTCCAGAGCTCGGTACGGAACTCAGAGAACAACTCGGTGAGCAACCTTCCCAGGGAATGATCACGCATCGCGCCGAAGCCTTTCGTCCGCATCATCTGGACGATGCGGCTCTGGTGATAGCCGCTACCCACGACCCTGCGGTCAACCAGGAGGTATCCGAAGCCGCCGGGCGGCTGCATCTCCCGGTCAACGTGGTTGATAATCCGGATCTTTGTTCTTTTATCATGCCTTCCATTATAGACCGCTCACCTGTTCTGGTCGCGGTTTCGAGCGGGGGCACCTCGCCAGTATTGGCAAGGCTGCTGCGGGCGCGCCTGGAAACCATGATACCATCGGCATATGGACGCCTCGCGGCTTGCGCTGCGGATTTACGCGAGCGGGTGAAACTGCATTTTTCGCGCCCGGAGAGGCGTCGCAGGTTTTGGGAAAGCGCTTTACAGGGCCCGTTTGCTGAAATGATCTTTGCGGGTAGAGAGCAGGCCGCACAGGATTATCTACAGCGCTCGCTGGAAAGCGAGGCTGACGAGATGCCGCAAGGAGAAGTTTATCTGGTAGGTGCCGGGCCGGGCAATCCCGATCTGCTGACCTTTCGCGCGATGCGCTTGATGCAGCAGGCGGACGTGGTGGTGTATGACCGTTTGGTGACACCCGCGATACTCGACATGGTGCGGCGGGAGGCAACTCGCATCTATGCGGGTAAAGAGCGCAGCCATCACGTCATGCCCCAGGAATCAATTAACGAATTATTAGTGCGGCTGGCGAAAAAAGGCAAACGCGTGCTGCGGCTGAAAGGTGGAGACCCCTTCATCTTTGGCCGTGGCGGTGAAGAAATCGAAACGCTATCCGGTCAGGGCATTCCCTTTCAGGTGGTGCCGGGCATCACGGCCGCATCCGGGGCGGCATCCTATGCCGGTATCCCGCTCACCCATCGCGATTATGCGCAATCCTGCGTTTTCGTGACCGGTCATCTCAAGAATGGGAGCGTAGACCTGGACTGGCCCATGCTGGCGCGGCCAAACCAGACCATCGTGATCTATATGGGACTGCTCGGCTTACCCGTGCTGTGCCGGCAATTGATTGCGCATGGCCTGCCTGCCGCGACGCCCGCGGCCATCGTGCAGCAGGCGAGCACTCATAATCAGCGGGTACTGACCGGGACGCTGGAAACACTTCCGCATCTGACCGTATCGGCCAATCTCACGCCGCCAACCCTCATTATTGTCGGTCATGTTGTTAAGTTGCATCAGAGACTCGCCTGGTTCGAGCCCGAGAGCAAACAGTGCGCTGGCGAATCTACATCAGGATAGAAGGCTTTATGCAGGTTTGCGGTAACAACGTTTAACATTCTCATGCATAAAAAAGCGCCCGGATCCGGGCGCTTCCAAAGCCGTATCGCGACGCTATTTATTCGGCTGCGGCGTGATACGCAGATAAGGGCGTGGCGCCTTATAGCCTTTCGGGAATTTTTGCTTGATGACTGCTTCATCCTGAATTGTGAGGGTAATAATCACATCGTCTCCGTCGCGCCAATTGGCCGGAGTGGCAACCGAGCAATTGTCGGTCAGTTGCAGTGCATCAAGAACGCGCAGAACTTCATCAAAATTACGGCCTGTGCTCATGGGGTAGGTGATGATGAGGCGCACTTTTTTTTTAGGATCGATAATAAATAGCGAACGGACGGTCATGGTTTCCGACTGATTCGGATGAATCATGTCGTACAGCGCCGCGACCTTTTTATCCACGTCCGCGATAATCGGGAAACCGACAACGGTATTTTGCGTTTCCTCAATGTCTTTGATCCATCCTGCGTGCTTCTCCGCCGGATCAACCGATAATCCGATGGCTTTAACATTGCGCTTCTCAAATTCGGACTTGAGTTTTGCGGTCAATCCAAGCTCGGTTGTGCATACCGGCGTGAAATCGGCGGGATGCGAAAACAGCACTACCCAGGAATCGCCCGCCCATTCGTGAAATTTAAGCTTGCCGATGGAGGAATCTTGTTCGAAATCAGGTGCGATATCGCCTAAGCGTAAAGTCATGGCCTTCTCCCTAAAGGTTAGAAAACTGGTTAGAAATCGACTGCCTCAATATAGCCTGACTGCTTCAATGACTCAACAATTATTATTGCGATTGTCTCCAAGGAAGGAGATAACCAACATAAATTGTAGGGCGTCAATAAGCGAAGCGCATTGCGCCGCATGTCTGCCCAGTCCGTTGGATTATCACCCTTTGCAATCAGTCGATGAAAAATCGAATACGGTCATTTGCTCACCCGCCCAACCAACTCATACTTCATGCGGCGCAATGC
>JBOIFK010000208.1:0-3237 GCA_050741585.1 Nitrosospira sp. | reverse complement strand
GCTACCTGCGCGCCCGCTGGATCCCCGCCGCCGATGGCCCCGGCTGGAGCGCGTCCGATACGCTCTTGCAGCAGGTCGCACAGCTCAACCGCGAAAAAGAAATCCTCCCCCCACCAGGCGATCATGTGCATTGAGCGGTGGGGAGAGGCGCCAGCATTGTTTCAGTTCGAATGTTCTGTTAGAACACCCTTTAGCCAGTCAATAGTCAGTTCAAGGAGAGTTAGAAATGAATAAATCAATGGCCACCGTTTTGATGAGTATTATGTTGGCCGTGTCATTGCCCGCCGCAGCGCATAGCGACGAATATTTCGATTCCCATAATGCACCCCATGGCGGCCAGATGCGCATGGCGGGACCTTATCATCTGGAGCTTGTTACCAAGGAGAAAGAGATTGTGCTCTATGTGACGGACCACTCGGATAACAAGATCAGCGCTGAAGGGGCCGTAGGCAAGGTCGCCGTTCAAATCGGCAAGGCCAAACCCAAAACGTCGATCAAGCTGGAATCCGCCGGGGACAATATGCTGAAAGGCGCTGGAGACTTTTCCGTCACTCCCGAGACGGTGCTCATCGTATTCCTCAAGTTGCCGGAACACGAGGCGCAATCTGCCCGCTTCACCCCGCTCAAGCCTGAGAAGTCCACGAAGAAAGCGCCGAGCAAAAAGAAATCACCGGATGACCATGATGAACATAGCCATCACCATATGCATCATTAGCAGCGTTAAAAGCCCGCGGACGGACAAACTAGCTTTCATCAATTTCGCGAATTGCTTCGCCGTGAAGGGCGGCGAGTCGTCCCCTCTGTATGTCTATGCTGATTAATATGATCAGCCCGATAATGAAGTAAATACCGGTAATCAGCATCGCAAGCCGATGATCGCCCCGTGAGATCCAGCTTACCAGTCCGTATGTCACCGGGCCAAGTATCGACGACAATTTTACCGCCAGCCCCCACAGTCCAAAAAATTCGGCGCGCCGGGAGCCGGGACTGAGGTACCCGACCAGCGCGCGTCCAGCTGACTGGGAGGCGCCCAGACACAGCCCGGCGATGTTGGCGGCCAGCCAGAACATGGCACGGGTATCCGCCATCCATGCTACCAACACCATGATAATCCAGCCGGAAAGGGTCAATGCAATGGTACGAATATGGCCCAGCCTATCCTGCATGTTGCCGAATGCAAAAGCACCCGCCGCCGCGGTGACGTTGACCACCAGCACCAGAAGCATGGTATCGGCGGTGTCAAACCCCATGACCTGCTGGGCGTATATTGCTGCCAGCGTAATAACCGTCTGAATGCCCGCCTGGTAAAAGACAAGGCAGGCAAGGAATCGCCCCAGGTCACGATAATCACGTACATGATTGAGCGTGTCGCCTAATCGCGCGAATGCTTCACGCACCACGTTGCGCCCGGCAAGATGCTGCTGCGGCAGAGCCCGTTCTTTCAGATAAAGAAAAGTGGGAATACTGGACACGGCAAACAGAACGGCGGTAATCAGCATGGTGACCGGCACGAATTGATCAGCCTGCTTTCCCTGCCCTTGCGCCCACGTCACATATGCGAGAGAACAACCCAGGCTGACCAGGCCGCCGATATAGCCGAGACTCCAACCCCAGCCGGATACTTTCCCCAGTGCTTTGCTCTTCGCCAGCTCCGGCAGGAATGCGGCAATCAAATTCTCGCCGCAACCGAAGAAGAAATTAGTCAGAATGATGAGCACCACCGCCAGCCATAAATCCCCCGATCCGACAAAGGAAAGCATTGCCGTGAAGACAACACAGCCTATGGTGGTCAGGAACAGCAGCCGTTTCTTCGCGGCGTAGGCGTCGGCATAAGCCCCCAGCGCCGGCCCGACAAGCATGATCAGCGCATATGACACCGCCAGTGCCGCTGTCCAGGCAAACGTTCCCCATTCCTGATTGTTGGTGACCACCGCAACAAAATAGGCATTGAAAATCGCGGTGATGACAACGGTTGTATAGCCGGAATTGGCGAAATCGAACATCGCCCATGACCAAGCCTCTCGTCGGCTCACGCCGGCCGCGAGATATGGCGACTTATCTAGTTGCATGGACGCAGCCAGATCAATGCGTTTTTTATGGCGCCCCCCTTATATCGTACTCGATCGCCTATTTTACGCCACTATCAATGCGTAAAATATTGGAATGGGGGTGGGCTTGCGATGTCGAGCGATGCCCCGCAACGTGGGCTACATCTTGTTAGTGGCATTATGTCAGGCATCCAAATGATTATCGCTTGCCGCATTAAAGGGAAATCGAACGCAAAACGATCGCCGCGCCCGGAATTCTCCGGATGCCGTTCAGAATTGGAACTTGAAACCTATGCGATCTTAGCTGGACTAGTCTGCCGGATGGAGAATGCACAGTGCCAGAGGCTGAAATTTGAAAACCGACGATTCGCAAGATTGGCGCAATCCGCGTATTCGCAGCGAGGAAGAAATCGAGCACATATATATTCGTGAGTTGATGGCTATAGGATTTCGCCTCATTAAGCTCTGGCCTGTGGTTGAGTATGTTGCCGCGCTCATCCTCAAGAACCGCCTGGGGGGATTCAAGCGGTCAGTGCAACGCTTCGTCCAGCACTTGGGCGGGTGTTCTAAAATCCAGAGTTTTCCTTGGGCGAGAGTTTAGTTTTCCGGCAACGTCACTCAGTTGACTCTGCGTGTATGCCGCCATACTTGCTCCCTTTGGAAAGTATTGTCTTAGCAGGCCATTGGTATTCTCATTGGTTCCTCTTTGCCAGGGACTGCTCGGATCACAGAAATACACGGCCATGTTTGTCGCCATGGTAAACCGCTTGTGTGCGGCAAGTTCCTGGCCTCTGTCCCATGTCAGGCTCTTACGTAGTCGCTCAGGAAGCATGCGCATCTGGGTTAACAAAGACTGAACTAAACTTTCAGCGCGCTTGTTGTTAGCGCCAATGTAATACTGACCCGCCGAGCCGGAGTAAAACTGACCCACATGGGCGAACATGTTGGCTTTTTGGCTGCCGATTATGTTGACTCAGGAGGAAGCAGTGGAAATCAAGGTATTGATGCGGCGAGGTGCCGGGATTCGGGAGATGGCGCGCGAGCTTGGTTGCTCGCGCAATACAATCCGGCGTTATCTGCGGGAGCCAGCGGCGGGGCGGTACGGTCCGAGGCTGGGGCGACTAACCAAGCTTGATCCGTACAAAGACTATGTGCTGGCGCGTATCGAGGCTGCGCGGCCGCATTGGAT
>JBOIFK010000207.1:0-14310 GCA_050741585.1 Nitrosospira sp. | reverse complement strand
GCTGAATACGGGTCAAAAGTTACATGGTCTGATCCCGGTATGGGCGAAGCATTTACACCCCTTAGTCTAAAAATTGAAAATCTATATAATGCAGTTGAGCTACCTTTTATAGACGCAACCAATCCACTAGGAATAGGTAGTTTCTCGGATTTTTTGGAAAAGTGTAGAGATCAATTTCCGAAGAACGTTAAGGTCCAAATAGTAAATGATGATCCCATAAATCCGCTCAATAAGAAGGATGTGTTTGAATTGGTTAATTACGTTATTGAGCTATATGGTGGGTGGAAATTTAATGCCCAAAATGCGCGAAAGTTTCTTGAACAAATTGAAAATGAATCTAGGGCTCAAAAAGAATTGATGAGCATGTTGTCCTAGTGTGCTGCCTGCCCCAATGAACCCCCACGCCTGCCACTCCATGGCGGTAAACATCCCGCTCCCGCTTGCCACGTGACCATCGCATGGCTGTTGCCATGCCTTCACCGCCGCGATCACGCCAACCGCGTCGCCGCCGATATTACCGGTCCCCGCCGTCGCCAATGATTCCGTTCAGCATCGACGGAATCTTGCTGGCTCAGATAAGCAGAGCTATGGAACGATTATTACACTCAGCTCTTTGAGGTTCATTCCAGCGTTCACTCGTATGTAATAGTCCTCCCAATGCCAACCACCAGCAAGTCCACACGAAACTTGCCCGAAGATTCCTTTAAACCGGATTACCAGCCCCCTGGTGAAATACCCCTGCCTAACGCTCTTCCGCGATCCAGTGCGTGGCATAGCGTATCAGATCGGCGCCATCTTTCAGGTTCAGCTTGGAACGTATATTGAAGCGATGGGTTTCGATCGTTTTGATGCTGCGGTTCAGCAGCTTGGCAATTTCCTGGCTGCTATGCCCGGAGCCAATCAAATGCAGCACTTCGAACTCGGCGGGGGTCAGGCTCTTGATGAGCGATTCAGGCTCGGCACTCCCGGTTGCAACCCGGTTCAGCAGCCTGGCATGCATTTGCTTGCTCAGGTAGACATTCCCCGCCAATACCTCGCGAATAGCGGTCACCAGGACTTCCCCCGGCTCCTGCTTCATCACGTAGCCGCGCGCACCCGCCCTCAAGGCGCGTTCGGCGTAGGCGGCTTCGTCATGCATCGAGACAACAAGCACCGGCAACCCCGGAATCACATGATGGATGCTTTTTATCACTTCAAAACCCGAGAGGGTCTTGAGGGATACGTCCATCAATATGATATCGGCATGTTGCTCCGCTTTGAGCGCAGCCAGCGCTTCATCACCGTCACCGGCCTCGGCAAACACCTCCATATCCGGTTCGAGATTGATGAGCATCGCCATGCCATGCCGCAGCATGGCGTGGTCGTCCACCAGCATTACTTGTGATTTCATGGCTGACATATAAGAAAATCTTTAGTCCATTCGCATTTTTAGACGCACTTCCGTGCCGCCTTCGGCGCGCGGCAGGAATTCAAGCATCGCGCCGAGCTGCCTGGCGCGATACTGCATGATTTTAATGCCCATCCCCGTTGTGGTGCGGTGCTTCGCCTCAACGCCGGCAAAGCCTTTACCGTCGTCGCATATCGACAGGCACAGCATTTCTCCGGCGGAAGCCAGAGAAATTATCAGATGTTGCGCCCCACCGTGACGTATTGCATTGTTGACAGCCTCCTGGGCAATCCGGTAAAGGTTAAGCGCAATATTGTTGTCGTCGACAAACACGTCGTTCTTGCGCATAAAATGACAGGTAATTTTATACGTTGCCGCGATTCTCGATGCAAATGCCTGCAACGCGGCCATCAGGCCATTCGTCTCCAACTCGAACGGAAGCAGGCCCTGGGCGAGTTGCTTGCATTGCATCACGGCGGTCTGCGCCTGGCTCGCAATGGAAGCGGCGACCGTCGCCGCTTCCACACACCCCGAGGCGAATATTGTTTTCTCCAGGGCCCTGGCTTGATAGCCAATCGCTGCGATCTGCTGCCCAAGGTTGTCGTGCAGCTCCTGCCCGATCGAACGCTGGTGTTCTTCCGCAATGGAGACCAGCGTCTGCTCCAGCCGTTTGCGCTCAAGCCATCGCTCCAGGTCGCTCGCGATGGCGTCGATGAGCCTCTGCTCTTCCGGCACCAGGAACGGCTTGTCTTCGGGATAGAAGACACGCAACTGGCCGCAGGGCTTGGTGTTGACCGTAATTTTCGATTGTAGCTCGTGCGTCAGGCCCTGGCCATGATTCTCGGAGGTGAAGCGCCTGCCATCGAGCTCGATCAGGGCAGTGGCAATCTCCGGAAATTGCATCGCCGGTATCAGGTGCTCGAAAATCTGCTGGCAGGCGCTATCCATTGACAGTTCCAGCCCCAGGCCGCGGCGAATCTCATACAGGCAGGTGATCTCCTTCAGGCGCTCCCGCAGCGCCTCATCGATCTGCCTGCGCTCGAGCCACCGCTCCAGGTCGCTCGCAATCGCATCGATGAGCCGCTGTTCTTCCGGTACCAGGAATGGCTTGTCTTCGGGATAGAAGACGCGCAGCTGCCCACAAGGCGTGTTGTTGACCGTGATCTTCGACTGCAACTCGTGCGTCAGCCCCTGGCCGTGGTTCTCGGAGGCGAAGCGCCTGCCGTCGAGCTCGATCAGGGCGGTGGCGATTTCCGGGAACTGCATCGCCGGTATCAGGTGCTCGAAAATCTGCTGGCAGGCACTATCCATGGATAATTCCAGCCCCAGGCCGCGGCGGATCTCGTAGAGGCAGGTAATTTCCTTCAGGCGCTCGCGCAGCGCCTCATCCATCTGCTTGCGCTCAAGCCACCTTCCTAGATCACTCGCGACAGCGTCGATGAGCCGCTGCTCTTCCGGCACCAGAAAAGGTTTGTCTTCGGGATAAAAGACACGCAGCTGCCCATGGGGCTTGTTGTTGACCGTGATCGTGGATTGCAGCTCGTGCGTCAGCCCCTGGCCGTGATTCTCGGAGGTGAATCGGCTGCCGTCCAGTTCGATCAAGGCAGTGGCGATTTGGGGGAATTGCATGGCGGGTATCAGCTGCTCAAAAATCTGCCGGCAGATATTGTCCACCGGTAATTCCAGACTCATGCCACGCCGGATCTCATACAGACAGGTGATTTCCTTCAGGCGCTCGCGCAGCACCTCTCCTCCGCTTGCTTGCTCTTCGGTCGCGGGACGAATTGCTTCTGCGGAGATTTTATCCTTGCTGGTCATTGAGGACTTCATCGTTCGATCAACCTGCTGTTTTCGCCCATTCTCATGGCGGGCGCTGCCTGGTGCCGACCGGTTTTTATAAACTTATTCTACCGCCACTGCTTTTTTTTCGCTGGACTGATTGATTTACCAGCGTGGTAAACCGGCACCTGGCGAAGGCAAGGCTGGGAAAGCGTCACTTGACAATTTTCCCTGGAATCGGCGACAGCATTGCCAGCAAACATCCTCCCGATTACGTTGCGTCGTAATCTCTCCAATATACCCCCCAGGGAAAGGAAAGCTCATGTCACCTCCCGGCAAGAACACCAAAGCAACGATCATTCCCTGCCTTCGTTACCGGAACGCCCCCGGCCGCGATTGACTGGCTCTGCGCAAACTTCGGCTTCGAGAAGCAGGCTGTCTATCCTAATCCGGATGGAACGATTGCGCACGCTCAACTCACTTTCGGCAACGGCATGATCATGCTCGGGTCCGCCTCCGGAACGGAATCGAAGTGGGGACAACTGATCAGGCAGCCCAATGAGATGGGTGGTGCGGAAACGCAGAGCGCGTACTTGATCGTCCCGGACGCTGATGCCGTCTATGCCAGGGCAAAAGCGGGGTGCCGAGATCCTGCTGGAAATCGAGGACAAAAACTATGGTGGCCGTGGCTTTACCTGCCGCGACCTTGAGGGCCATATCTGGAACTTTGGCACTTATGATCCGTGGGCGGCCCAACCCGTATAGCAGGTGCGATTAACGCAGACCTGGTGTCCATGACGCGTATGGAGATAGACATCGAACCTCCAGCATTTCCGGGTCGCGGAACGTTTCCGGCAGGCTGGGCAACCGCACCGGGCCAGAGATGCCATGATTCATTTGCCGTAAAGCGGATAAACGGCAGCCGGGCCGCGTTTTACGGGGCCGCGCCACCGCCCTCGCATTGCTTCTCCTGGCCTGACACAAAAATCCATCACTTTTATTCGTCCAACCAATTGCGATGCAGACCACTAGCGCAAACCTCAAACCGCAGGAGATCGATCAAACGCCTCTACCGGTTTCCGCCTTGTACTTTTGTACACTACTGCTTTTCTTTTTCTATCATTACCATTCTCTAGCATTGTGGCTCAACATTTTTGACTCAAGGTTGATGAAGCCATTCCGTTATAGAGGATAGAACGTGGGCGATGCGGCCAAAACAGAAGGATGGTCAACTGAAGTGGGGCAAGCTGCCGTTGCAGAGCGTCCCAATCACGGCATTGTGGAGAGGAGAATTAACATGGGAAACAGCGAGGAACCTCAAGACATAATGAAGCAAGCCGAGGAGCTTGATTAATAATGATGCATAAGGCTTGCAGGCGGCATCGGCAATAGGCGCAGATATGCGGCCATCGTATTGCCGATCCCGCGGCGGCGAAACTCGAAGAAGCAAAACGCTTAAACAAAGGAAAACGCCTTGAGGAAGCTCAATGCACTGTTAATCGCGGCAATGCTCGGCGTTGCCGCACAGGCCCTCGCTGGCCCGCCAGCGATCTATGGCACGCGGCATAGGTGCGGGTAGTGCATGGAAAAGGCTGATGCTCAACACTGCAATATCGAGGGGCAACGGCCCATTCTAGCGCTTGTCCAGGCGCGACCGAGTCCCGGCCACAAGAGGCTGATTCGGATGAAATGTCGTGCGTCGATGTTAACCGGGATTGGTTAAAATTACGTAGCCATCCAGCCGGATGAATTGATATGGATCTTGAGGCTCAATGACCGAATCGTTCGCGGATGGATTCCTCCTCATCCCTCCCCCGCGATACGGGGAGACGCAGGATGAACACCAGTGCCCGCATTGTCGGCCACAGTATACCTATCGAGATCTTGATACCAAGCACCGGATGTTTGGAATATCGGCTTTATGCGGAACGCCAACCAAATTAAACACAGCGTATATTATATTCAGCTGGCTTGAGCCCACTTGTTCCTTCGACGTGAAGCGTACCCGATTAATCCCAGACCGGCCAACAGCACGGTGATTGTTTCGGGCTCTGGCACCATAGAAACCGTAACATTATCGATGACCGATTGGTAGGTATTATCGCCATCAGACATCGTCACCTTGCTAAGATTGGACCAGTTAAAGGTGGTCAGTGTAGGTCCGGCTGGGGTGGAAAAGACATCCGTCGAATACCTTAGCGTATCGCCCACGTAACCATCGAAATGGGTAATGCCACTTATCCAGGCTTTGGTCACATAAATGGAAACAAGATTGAAAGGTACCGTGCTTGAGAACGATGCCGGTTCGTATCCCGAATTGAAAGCGGCATAGGGTGGCGACACAATTCCTTCCTTGTAACCACTCTCGGGTTCCATTGAGCTTATGGCATCCGAAGTCCTGAAATTGTCCCAATTGAAACCCTCATAGCCATTTGGAATGAGCCGCTCAGAACTTCCCAGATCGTCGAAAGTCAGGATGGTTGTCTTCGCCATGCCAGGAATTGGGCCAGTCAACGCGAGAAGAAAAATAAACGTGATGGATTTTTTCATTGTCTGGTTCTCCGTCCATGAGCCAATGGAAGATAAGACAGCAGGCTTGTTCCGATCCGCCGGGCAAGGAATTTTCCCTTGCCCGGCAGGCAAATCCGGCAGGTGCGGCCCGCTGTGACCTTCAGGCTCGGAACGAGCCCCTGCTATACTATAGAATAGGAAACGAACGCAGGCAAGACAAGCTCACGATTTCGTATTCCTTGATATTTATCATACATGGAAAAATTCATCATAATAAAAGGACATATGATTCATGTGTGCTCATCCGGTTATCAGGCTGTCCAATTCTTCTCATTTGGGAGCTTTAAAGGATACCGGCCGCATCCGTCCGAATATGTCGATCCAATCTGTGATCCTTTCTCCGAGGCTTGCTCCGGTTTTCAGCGCCCGCCGGCGGCTGGAGCGCCCACTTTCGAGGCAAAATTCATCGCCAGTCTCTGAAGCGTTTCGACTTCGTCCAGACCGTCCAGGAAGCGCCGGGGTATTCCCGATAGTCCGACTTGGGCTCCGACCATCGGACGATGCTTCCTGGCTGACCGGCGAGAGAATCACGGCGTCCGGCGGCTAGCACTGGAAGCGCCGGGTTAAAGCGATTGATCCGGGGCAAAGCGCGAGCAATGCAGGACGACTGAATCGCGAATCCATCCATCGAACGTGGAGAATGCGGTTAGATTACCTCAATCGCTTTATTCCTCGCGCTCAGCCTTCTCTTTCAGCTGAACCCAGTGACTGCCTCCCTCCTTGCGGGTCGCCAGCTCCGGGTAAGTCCGAATCATTCCCAGCAACCCGGAATGACCAAATTGCTGAGGCGAGAATCCTGGATTGGTCCTGCGCATATACTGCCCCAATGCCCCCAGCCCCACCCAGCCCTCCGAGGCATCTGCAGCCAGCAATGAAACCGCGTCGACCAACGCCTTGGAGCGTTGTTTCCTGGCTTTGGAAGGTTCGGCCTTGACACTTTCGGATTCCGGCGACTGATATTCGAAAAACTGGTCGCTGGCATTTCGCAGTGCATCAGGGGTCTTTTTCTCTCCCACGATATAAACCATGGAACCACGTTCCCTCAGCTTGCGGCATAAATAGGCAAAATCGGAATCGCTGGTGACGAGACAATAGGTTTCGGCCCTGTCGTCGAACAAATCCTCCAGGGCATCCAGTGCGAGTGCGATATCCGATGTATTCTTTCCCGATGCATACTGATATTGAAGGCAAGGGGTGAATGCCAGCCGGACCAGGGCCTCCTGCCATTTATTGGCGAGCGTTGTGTAGTTTCCATAACCACGGCGCACCACGACGCGGCCAAACTGCGCAACGACGCGCAGCGCATACTCAAGAATCTCGGGTGAAGTATTGTCGCAGTCAACCAGCACCGCGACACGTTTTTCCTGGTTATCCATCATTGGCACCGTCCCTTCCGGCAAAAATGATGACACTATACCGATTGTAACGGCCGGCACGAACTTTTTAGCGAGGATGCGCTCCTGATCGAGGATCGCCGGATAAATCCGGCTTCTTTCGCCTACCGGCCCTTCGTTAAAAGCGCTTCCTGGCTACCATTGCATTCTGGATAAATCCTGATTTGCGAATCGTCGTCAGCTCATTGGTATTGGCGTCGGAGCCGGAGACGGCGGAGAAGTCCCTGGCAAGGGTCGGGATGGCATTCCTTGCGGCGGATTGCCGGGATCATCCGTGACTTGACCTGATACAGGAACCTGATGGCCCTTGCCGTACATGCACTGCGTATAACCCCCAGCTACAGCGGGTCCTCCGCGGAAGCCGGACAGCATGGGGCCTTGATGAATCGGATGCCGCCGCCTAAGATTTATCCTTCACGTTCTTATCGTTTTCCATGGGATGATGTCCGGGGCAGGCGGTTGCCAGCTGCCCATCGGTGAATTGCCAAAGCCGGGGATTTTTCAATGCCGCAGTGGCGGACCGGCGGTACTTCATTTCCTGAAAAAGATCGTTGCCATGTCGATTTCGCGCTCCGCCGTTCGACATAGACATAGAGTCCGGATTCAGCCGGTCAAATTCGTCCGGAAAACACGGCTCTCAACCCGAAACCAACTGGAGGTACGACAATGCGATTCATGGTAATAGTCAAGGCTGACAATAATTCGGAGGCCGGCGTCATGCCGAGCACGAAACTGCTTGCCGACATGGGAAAATATAACGAGGAACTGGCGAAAGCCGGGGTCATGCTCGCGGGGGAAGGACTCCATCCGAGCTCAAAAGGCGCGCGCATCAGGTTCTCGGGAGACAAGAGAACCGTGATTGACGGACCCTTTACCGAGACGAAAGAGCTGATTGCGGGTTTCTGGATGTTTCAGGTGAAATCGAAGGAAGAAGCGGTCGAATGGGTCAAGCGCTGCCCCAGCCCCCATGAGGGCGAGTGCGAGATCGAGATCCGCCAGGTATTCGAGGCGGACGACTTCGGCGCCGAATTCACGCCCGAGCTCAGGCAGCAGGAGGAGCGTATTCGCGCACAAGCCGCCGCCAGCAGCCTGTCGACCGGACATAAATGATAGATCGATAAATTCACTCGCCAAACAAGGAGACATCATGCAAGTCCAACCCTATCTGTTCTTTGACGGTCGCTGCGAAGAAGCGGTCGAGTTCTACCGCGGCGCACTCGGCGCCGAGGTCATCATGCTCATGCGGTTCAAGGACGCGCCGCCCGAGCCCGATAAAGGCGCGGCGACTGAGCCCGATCAGTCCTGTATGCCTCCGCCCGGCGCCGAAAACAAGGTGATGCATGCGAGCTTCCGCATCGGCGATACAACGATCCTGGCTTCCGACGGCCACTGCCAGGGGAAGCCGAGCTTCCAGGGCTTTTCGCTGTCGCTCATCGTGTCCGGCGAGGCCGAGGCTGACCGGCTTTTCGCTGCCCTGGCCGAAGGCGGCCATGTGCAGATGCCGTTGGGCAAGACTTTCTTTTCCCCGCGTTTCGGCATGGTCACCGACCGTTTCGGCGTATCATGGATGATCTATATCGCGCCCTGATGGCGATGGCCCCACCATCACCTGTCATGGAATTGGATCGCAGTTGAGACTGCAATTAGGCTGCAATGATGCCCGGTTCCACGGCAGGCCTCCAGCACGGATGTGCCACATCAGTCAGAAAACAAAAAATGGGGCAACCTGTCCCTTTTTACGCAACCACGCAACTTTTCGCCCACCGGCACCGAGATAGGCGGAATTCCGGCTGGCTTACCATTGCTTACCGGCAGATTCACGAAAATTTTGGTAGCCATATTCTTTTTCTCCTGAAAAAAAATAGAAAATGGGAAAAAACCAGGTTAGCCCAGTCTGTCCCCTATTTTTGTTTTTCTACGTCTTTCGCCGGTAGTGCGCCGTCATTAACGGGCGCCATTCGCCGTCGTCGCCCTGCATGTATGGCGTCAGTATGCGGTAATCGTGGTTCTTTACCTCAATCACATCCCTGTATTTTGCCAGCTTCCCTTCCTCCATGCAGTTCGGGCCCTCGGCATTCAGCGTCAACACTTTTTCATCCGCGTCCAGCGAACCGTTGTAAATCCACAGGTAGTTCATCATCGATCCCACCCAGGTTCCCACATAATGTTTTTTCTGCGGATCGTAGCCCAGCGTCATCAGCGTTGTTGCCGTGCCTCCGCCGGGCATCTCGCCGCGGCCCTCGCACAGTGTCCAGATACCGCCGATCGAGCGCACGGTTTCCGATCCCGAAAATTTCTCCGGCGGCTTGCCGGGTTCCGTCGAACATTCGGATTCATAGGTCCACTCACCTACCAGCTTGTGCAGCCACTCATGTTCCTTCCGTGGTTCCACCTTCATCGTCATCTCCTGTAAGGTTATTGTTTATCGGGATTACTTTGCTGTCCCGGGCTCTGGCCCGGTGCTTCGTTTGCCTGCTCATTCGCCGCGGGGCTCGTCGGCCGGCAGCCCCGCGATCTCCACCACCGGCCGGATCTCGACAGTCCCCTTGCGCGCCATGGGAATTCTTGCGGCGATGCCGATCGCCTGGTCCAGGTCCCCGGCATCGATCAGGAAATAGCCGCCCAGTTGTTCGCGCGTCTCCGCAAACGGACCATCGGTCACGAGCCGTTTGCCCTCGCGCACGCGCACGCTGGTCGCCGCTGCTGTCGGGTACAGGGGATTGGCGGCCAGGTACTGTCCATTGGATTTAATCTCTTGTGCAAGATGGGTGGACTCCACGTAACATGCTTCCCGCTCACTCTCGCTCAATGCAAGTTCATCAAGATAAATCAGCAACATGTATTTCATATTATGGCCCTTTGTAACAATTAAAAATTTGCGGCTTCTTGCACATTACCCGCATTAATCGAATGGCGGATGCGGGGATCGACACCCTGTCAAAAATTTACCATAAGTTTGGGGTGGCCCCATCGCTATCGCGGAATGTCCGTATCGGCAAACCCGAGTGTTCGCCGCGCTTGCCCATCCTCCGCAACGGGACGGACTTCCACGCATCCCCTCCGTGCGCCCGGCATCCGCGAGGCCACCTGTATCGCCTCGTTCAGGTCCCTGGCCTCGATGAGATAGTAGCCACCGAGTTGTTCCCTGGTCTCCACAAAGGCCCCCTCGGTCGCCGTAATCCTGCCATTCCTCACCCGGACTGTAATCGCGGCATGGAACGGCTGCAGCCGGTTGCCCCCAAGATAGCGACCGCTCTCTCCAATGGCTTCCGTGAATTCGGAATATTCTTCGGCGTGCTTCTCCGCAGCGGCTTCTGTCATCTTCTCCATGACGGCACAGATCAGGCACAGATATTTCATCGTGAATGCTCCGGCTTCAACCCGGATAATCCATTAGGACGTGAGATGATGGCGAAGCAGGTTGCGAGACCGTTTTGTCGGTTGGGAGAAGTCCATAGCGGGTCTATGGGCGCCGAGCAAGCGGCGAAAATGGCCGCAAACTGACTGCCAGCACTCGCGTAGGCTCGCAGAGCCGCCTAATGGATTATCTGGGTTTAAATCAACCGCCGCCCGGTTGCTGCCATCCATATGGAAAGGCATCGATACATGCTCATGGGTAATCATCCACTTGCCGTTTGCCTTGCGGTAGCATGCGGTCACGCGCACCCAGATACCGGTTTTCTCACCGTTTGTCCTTGCTCCACTGATGTGGTTGAGGCTATGGGAGAAGGCCATGTCGTCACTTGCCGTAATACCCAGGGCAGGGGAGGCGCGATGTCGAAGGTCAGGATATTCGCCGCATAGTGGGACATCACCTCGTTGACACCTTGGCGCGGACCGCTTTCAGCCAGCGCCCCACCAGCTCGTGAATCTCGGCTTCAGCGGTTACCGCCGTCGTTTTAGTATTCATGATTGGTCTCCTTCCTGAGAAAAAATGGATTGAACAAGGCACCAGGATTAAGAGGCTGAGCATTTGGCAGCATCCCCATCGGTCGTGATGGACGTAACCGCCCTTGCGTCGGGCTTGTGCCAGCCTGGAGAATCCTCTCAATTCTCCTGGCTGCCACCCGCAACAGATCAAGCTGCCTGATGATTTCCTTTCGCGTACGAGATGCTTCTTGCGCTCGACAGGCCTCCAGCTTCTTTGCTTTCCACGTTGTATAGTCGTTCCGGAGAAGCCAGATTCGACGTCGAATTGTGTCGAGCGAGGTATTTTTTTTCTTTTGCGCTCACGAACAATTGACCTGCCCCTTCAGGAAGATGTATCTGCGCTACATTAAAACACTGCGCTTGGGCATTCGCATAATACATACCGGATTGTCCCAAACGTCCTTACAAGATTCGGAATTTCTTACACTTTCATAGCCCGGCATTTTCAATGACACCCTATTTCACTCTTAAGGTGTTAAATATATTGAATAATAATAATTGGCTTTAAAACTGGCACAATAGTTGCTTTATATGAAGATGCAATCAGGCGCTGTATCTTTGTTTAAATAACCTCTTGGAAAAAACATGAAAAAGAAACTTATTAATTTAGTAATAGCGGCGGCATTGGCAGGGGGGGCAACCGCCGGGCACTCAGCGAGTTACGATACGTTCAGTCCGGATGGGGTTCTGCAGAACTTCTCGGGCTTCGACTGGCATTCAAATGGCGGTGGCTGGATTCAGGGATTTGACCTCAGCGGCACGAACCAGGCCGGCGACACCGATGTCTTCACCCTGACCTATCAGGCATTCGCGGGCGTCATCGGCACGACCTCGCCGGTAAATGAGCTGTATGTGGCATCCCCCGGCTCCGCAAGCGGGAGCTATGAAGCCACGATATTCTCGACCCTTACGCAAACCGCGACTTGTGCAAATGACGGTTGCTCCTCCATCAACATCACCGTGAACAGCGGCGACTGGACCGTTTACCACGACGCCAGCCCAGATGCAAATCAGGCAGCCGGCACCGGCTTCACTGACGGAACAGCTATCTTGAGCGGGACGTGGGATAGCGGGTTTAGCACCTTCTCCGCGACGGGCTCCATTCCTGGCCCCGTGTTTGGCGCAGGCGGCGGTTTCCTGGTCGGCACTGTCACCGATACCGACAACACCTTTATTAATCCGGATCTACTCGGAACCACGTTGCAAGCATCGTTGATCTATCCGGGTCAGTCCTCGCCGACCTATACCCGGCCAGCGGCTTTTAACGGTGCTGCCACGGGTGCCGACTCCGCGAGCAGCTTCGTGATCCAGACGGATACCTCGCAAAACTTCAGCCAGGTCCCTGAACCCAGCATGATGGCCCTGCTAGGCATTGGTCTGCTCGGCTTCGGCTTTGCAAACCGCCGTCGCCGTACCTGATCTGACAAAAAAAGCGGAGCAATCTGGAAGGCCACCCTCCGGGGTGGCCTTTTTTATCATAGTGCAACCTTCACAGCATAAGAAGTTATTTCGCGTCAATCTACGCGCGGCTGCTGAAAACGGGTCTGCAAAGTTGTTTAATCCATGTAAATTTTATCACTTTACGGCCGCATCCTGACCTCTACGGCCAGACCGGCGCCCGTGCGTCGTGCGTCTCAACCCGGCAGTTCGCGCAGCCTGTGCTCGAGAAACCGCCGTTCGGGTTCCTGTTGGGTGAGCCCATGGGCGCGTTCGTAGGCGGTCCGGGCTTCCGCTGTTCGCCCGAGCCGCCGGTACAAGTCCGCGCGCGCCGAGTGCACCAGATAGTAGTCCGCAAGATTCCCTCGTGTCAGGATAGCGTCGATGAGCGCAAGACCTGCCAAGGGTCCGTCGCGCATCGCCACCGCCACGGCGCGATTCAGTTCTACCACGGGCGATGGATCGAAGCGCAGCAGGACATCGTAGAGCCCGACGATCTCCGCCCAGTTCGTCGCCGTGGCGTCGGGCGCGTTGGCATGCACGGCGGCAATCGCGGCTTGCAGCGTGTATGGGCCGAACCGGCGCGACGACAGCGCCCGTTCCACCAGCGCTGATCCTTCCACGATATCGTCGCGCTTCCAGAGTGAACGGTCCTGGTCATCCAGCAGGACAAGATCACCGGCCGGCGAACTGCGCGCGGCGCGACGCGACTCCTGCAGCAGCATTAGCGCGAGGAGCCCCAGCACCTCGGATTCCGGCAGCAATTCGGCCAGCAGCCTGCCCAGGCGGATCGCCTCGGCGGAAACGTCGGCACGCATCAATGACTCGCCCGATGACGCGGAGTAGCCTTCGTTGAATACGAGATAGACCACGCGCAGCACACTGTCCACGCGGTCCGGCAATTCGGCCGGTGAAGGCACTTGGTAAGGAATGCGCGCGTCGCGGATTTTCGCCTTGGCGCGCACGATGCGTTGGGCCAGCGTGGGCGCGGCGATCAGGAAAGCGCGCGCGATTTCCTCAGTCGTCAGGCCGCACACCTCGCGCAAGGTGAGCGCCACCTGCGCGTCCGGCGGCAGCGCCGGATGACAGCAGGTGAAGATCAGGCGAAGCCGGTCATCCTCGACCCCCTCGCCATCCAGCTCGTGACCGGCAGCGGCTGCCAGCCGTTCCTCCACGTCGTCCGGCAGCGGCTCGAACCGGGCCCGCCGGCGTATGCCGTCGATCGCCTTGAAGCGGCCGGTCGAAACGAGCCACGCGCGCGGATTGGCCGGCACGCCTTCGCGCGGCCATTGCTCCAGCGCCACCCTGAAAGCGTCGTGCAGCGCTTCCTCCGCAATATCGAAGTCACCGAGCAGGCGGATCAGCGTGGCAAAGACATGGCGCGAGTGGAAACGATAAAGCGAATCCACCGTCTCGCGCACCTGCCGGGCAACGTCCTCGTGCCCAGGCATCAGTGACGGATCAGTGTCCAAGACCTTGATGCCCCGGACTACGCATGGCCAGCCACCAGGCCTGCAATCGATTTTGTGCCTGCGGCTTCCGGCCAGTTTAAGACTGTCTTCATGGACTACTTCTTTTGTAACACTGTTCTTATTCTGGTTGGCCAACTATCGCCAGACAAGAAGTTGCAGTGGCCGGGACTAGTGAGTCAGAGATATCGCTACTTAAAAATGACCAGGGCCTATTAACACTTATTTCGCACTCGCATTGCTACACAAAAACGCGGAGGCAAGGCGCGAAGCGCAGGCCAATAGTGGCCTATGGCCAAGCTTTGCAACGCGGTATCCGCGTTTTTTGTGCGCAACCCGGAGG
>JBOIFK010000206.1:0-5821 GCA_050741585.1 Nitrosospira sp. | reverse complement strand
GAACCAGGTCTCTGCGCTGCAATCCGCGCTCGATGCGGTGGCCATGCTGTTATTGGAGAACCATACCCATGGTTGCATGCAGGGCGCCATCAAGTCGGGCAAAGGCGATGAGGCAATCGATGAATTGATGGCGGTGGTGCGGAAATTCGCACGGTGAATGCCTTTTTTGGCAAGGCTGCTTTGGATAGGTTCGGGTTTAAGGCTCGCTGCAATAACCATTATCCTGGAACCAGGCCATCGCGTCCTCAAGCGCTTCCGCGGCGGGCCGGTATCGATAACCCAATTCACGCACGGCCTTGTCACTGGAATAAAACATCTTTTTTTTTGCCATTCGCAGGCTATCTACCGTCGCGCGCGGTTCCACATTTGTGACGGTGGCAACTTTTTCCATCAGCCAGGCGGCGGGTAGAATCAACTTGACCGGGAGATTAAACCGCTTTATCTGCTTGCCGCTAATTTCATCTATTGTCTGCAGTATTTGCAATAAGGTCATGTCCTCACCACCGAGAATATAACGCTCTCCCGGTTTCCCATGAGCATAGGCCAACAGATGGCCATATGCAATATCATCGGCATGCGCAATATTCAAACCGGTATTCACATAGGCTGGCATGCGGCCACATAAAGTGTCGAGCACGATACGTCCCGTCGGCGTAGGCTTGATATCGCGTGGCCCTACCGGTGTAGAGGGATTTACAATCACCAGCGGTAACTCATGCTCATCGGTGATTTGCCGGACAATTTGTTCCGCCATGAATTTTGATCGCTTGTAGTGCCCGGTCATCGATAGGAGGCTGGAAGGGGTTTCTTCATTGGCGGGGACGCCATCCGGGTTCGCTCCCAGAGTTGCCACGCTGCTGGTGTATATCATGCGTTTCATGCCAGCTTCGGCCGCGGCCAGTATCAGTGCCTGAGTTCCCCTCACGTTAATGTCATACATGGTTTCCGGATTCGGTACCCAGAGACGGTAGTCTGCGGCAACATGAAATAAATTATCGCAGCCGGTAACCGCCGGTTTCAATGATGGGACAGAACGCAAATCGCCTTCCGCAATTTCGACAGATAATTTATCAAGGTTTCTCCGGTCGCTTCCTGGCCTGACCAGGCATCGCACCTCGTGACCGGCATCGAGTAAACAGCGCGCGACCGCCGAGCCGACGAATCCGTTTGCGCCTGTAACCAATGATTTCGTCATGTCTGATCCTTATCCAGCGCCTGGATTCTTGCAGGCAACCCGGACAAGCCACGATTGAAACTTGCCCCGCTGCGATGCCTCACGACATTTTCACTTTGATTCATTTTGGAATTGGAGGTCGGAAAGCATGAATCAAATCTAATTATTAGATTAAGTTGGATAGAAAAAACCGGAGCACCCAGGTGTATCTCTTCGAAGAAGAGGATCGGAACGGGCAGGTTCTTTGCCTCGTAATCACACTCGGCGCGTTGCAAGGTGCTTCTCCACATCATCTTTGCTGAAACCCAGCGCGGCAGCCACACGATCGGCGTGGCTCACGCGGGATACGCCTGGGATCAGCCGATAAGTCGGGCCGCCGGGTAAAAACTCGCCTTGCAGGTAACGACCGATTCCCTTCTCCTGTAACCGCTCGCACAGTTCATGGTTGTGGGTGACAAGCAATGTGCTCGCCCCAAGCTCATAAAACCCCGCAAGAACATACTCGGAGAGTTCCATTTTTTCCTCGAAGGTCGTCCCCTCCGAAAGTTCATCCAGGACGATGAGACTGCGCGCTGTGGAGTTGAAGAAAATCTCGCGTGTGCGTTTCAGTTCATGACCGAAGCGCCCCATCCCTTCATCCAGTCGGCCGGGGTCCGGTACCTGGTAGAAAATACGTTCCGCCAGTACCAGACGCGCCGTAGCCGCGGGAATGTAACAGCCGATTTGACCCAGCAACTGAATCTGGACCACGGTTTTACAATAGGCCGTCTTGCCGCCGCTATTCGGTCCCGTAATGACCAGCAATCGGCCGACATCGTCAAGCAAGATATCGTTCGGAACATAATCCGGATTCGTCCTGGCGAGTAGCGGATTTCTCGCTTCCGTAACGCTGAGGCAGTGGCGCTTGCTTTCCAGTATCTCCGGCAGGACCATCTTGCCGCCAAAGGCCAGCGAATAACGGTGAAAGGACAGGATCTCATCGATCCTACCCAATGTATCCAGCGCGCGCGCCAGTTCAGGACTCTGTTTGAATAGCTTGCGCAACGGATAGATGACGGAATCGCGATCAGATGCGGCAATTGCAATCAGAAGGACTGGCAGAATCGGCACTGCCAGCACGAGTATTCCATATCCTAGGTAAGAAATTCCAAAACTTGCCAGCATTCCCTGGAAGTAATAAAGAGCCGCACCAATCATCGCCAAGGTGAACAATACGGGAAGTGGCTTGATCATGGATGGCCTGAAGCGCGGAACGGGTAAATAGCGCGGCCTTTCCTCCCGCGTCTTGAACTTTCCTTCCATTGGATAGACCGGTCCCTGCATCAGGGAATAGGTGCGGGAGTTTCCAAAGTTGCGAATGGCATCAAACAACTCACGCAGGTATGGACTCTCCGGCTGGGGCAAGGTCTCCACCGCTTCGACCAGGTCGACCGCAAAGCCCGTCCCGTCAATAAACTGATGGTAGCCATAACCGCTAAATTCCATCTCGTCCTTCCCGCCTCCGGGATTGTCGATGGCGAGACCTCCGGTAAAGGTACCGTAGAGCAATTGATAAAGCGAATGCTCTCCCGGCGCCATTGCCCTCACGAAATGCTGCAGCGCTTCACACAAACCGGGATCCGATTCCAGTTCGCGCAGGGCCTCCTGCTTTTTTTGCGCAAAAGCGGCATCGGCCGTCGGCCGCGCCAGCGACCGGTAAAGCACCGACTGCCCAATATGCGTGATGGCGTGATTGCACGAATCGAATAACTGGTCGATTTCGATGGCGTCGAAGGTCTTTGTATCCAGAACGCCTTTGTCAGCCTCCGTTGGACGGGTGTCTCGCACGCCCGCGAGCCGCTCGCCGACCGCAAGAATAGGCGGCTGACTCCAGCATGAATCAGATGCGGCTGGATCGTTCATAATCGGCCCTAATTGCCGTCATGCCTGTATCGCGCAGAATTTTGCTCTGGATTCATTCCATATACACAGATTGCCGTGCAAATTTATTTTCAACGGGAAGACCGTCCCCGAGTGCCAGCGCCGGCGGATTCCCGCCGCGTGACTCTATCGATCAATCGAGATGCGAAGGATATGCCATACCCCATAGAAAATAGCGAGTTTTCAATTCTGTCCGAAAATCTAACATTCAACCGGTTACGCGTCAACGCACCGCGCGCCAGCCGGCATTTGAACCATCTCACTGGCTTGCAACGAACTCGGAACGGCATAACCTGGGCATTCCCTGCCGGAAAGCTGGATCACTGCTCGATATGATGAGAAGCTGAATGCGAACTCTGACCGCCGGAAGACGAAACATTGAGGGGAGTCCCTTGCATCACATCGTTTACCTGACGCAGATCCTCTTCGTCCAGTTCGCCCGCCTCTGCCTCCAGCCTCAACCTTGACATGAGAAAATTGTAGCGCGCCTGGGCAAGATCCCGCCGCGCGGAATAAAACAATTGCTGCGCATTCAATACGTCCACCTCGGTCCTGACACCCACTTCCTGACCCAGTTTTGTGGAATCCAGCTGGCTCTGACTGGAGATCATCGCCTGCTGAAGCGCCTTCACCTGACTCATGCCGTTGATGACATTAAGATACTGCTGACTTACCTGAAGCACGCTGTTGCGCCGGGTATTGTTCAGGTCCTGGAGGACCTTTTCCTGGGTAGCCAGCGCTTCGCGCACACGCGATTGCACCGCAAAACCCTGGAATATCGGGATACTGAGCTGAACCCCGATTTCTTTTGAGGTCAGGTCAATTGGCCGGCCGGTGATTGTGCCGCCAACGCCTTTCTGATCACTGTACAACGCAACCAAATCGAGAGTTGGATAGTGCCCTGCCTTGGCCCGTTCCACTTCCTGCTTTGCGATTTCATAGACTGATTGCTGGACCTTCAACGCCAGGTTATTCTGTTCGGCCACGCTGATCCAATCCTGCATGTTTGCATACTTCAGCGTGAGCAGATCGGAAGTGATTTCGTCCGGGCGTGCGAGTTTATCCGGCAAGCGGCCAATGATTTGTTGCAGCTCGCGCTTTCGTACTTCCAGATCATTCCTGGCGGCGATCTCCTGTGAGATCGTTAAATCAAAACGGGCCTGGGCTTCGTGTGTATCGACGATGGTGGATGTCCCAACCTGGAAATTGCGCTTGGCCTGTTCGAGTTGTTCTCCGATTGCCTTCTTTTGGGCTTCGGCCACCTCCACATTTACTTGGCCAGCCAAAATGTCAAAATATGCCTGCGCTACGCGCAGGATCAGGTCCTGGGCCGCTATAATGAACTGGGAGTCCGCCTGCGCAACTTGAATTTTAGATTGCTCATAGATCACGAAATTTTCTTTGCGGTAAATCGGCTGAGTTGCCGTGATGGTCAGACTTTGATTATCGATGACCACTTCGGACGGCCTGATGATGCCGGGAACCCCAATGCCACCGACACTTTGGATATCGATATACTGTCTCCGGCGCACACCCGCGAGCGTGATGGTAGGGAGCAATCCGGCCCGGCCCTGTGGCAGTTTTTCCTGGGCGGCCTGGTGTGCGAAACGCGCGGAACTGTATTGTGTGTCCTGTTCCAGCGCCTCACGATAAACTTCCATCAGATCGGCAGCATGCAGCGGAGTATGCATGGCCGCGCCGGCAATCAATAATGCGTAGATGTATTGCGGAATTTTCACTTTGCTTCCAGATTGTCTTATTCTGTCGGTGAAAAAATAAGCCATCACGCGATTGCACCTAAATCCGGCAGTTGAACGGGGATAGAGATTTTGCAGTTTCTGGATACAGGATAAGGCACAAGCGGTGGATTGTCTGCCGGATTCACAATCCGTGGAGTTGTCTGAAGGATCAAAAAGTGAATCTCACCGGCTGTTTTGCGTTTCTAAGTGGAGAAATACAGGTCTCGAATAAACCGACCGTATTGTACGCGCCTGTTTTCTCCCCTTGTGCCACACAAGTCACCAGAACAGCCTGCATTGCGGGTACATCGCCCACCACCGCAAACAAGCGACCACCCGTTTTGAGGCTTTTTTGAAATGCCTCCGGTAAAACCGGGGTGGATCCAGTCAATACGATGACGTCATAGGGCCCATGCGCAGGCCAGCCGCGAGCAGCATCGCCCTGTTCCACAGTGACATTGACGATACCATGAGCTTGAAGATTTTTTTCCGTCATGGCTTTCAGCTCCGGCACAATTTCTACGCTGAAAACATGATCGCCTTTCCTTGCCAGCAGCGCGGAAAGATAACCGCTGCCACTGCCCACCTCCAGGACTCTGTCGGTTTTTTTTACCTGCAGTTCCTGTAAGATGCGCGCTTCCAGCTTGGGAACAAGCATGACTTCACCGTATCCCAGCGGAATTTCCATATCGACAAATGCAAGGGAACGATATGCTGGAGGGACAAATTCCTCGCGTCGCAGCTCGAACAATAATTTGAGAACATCCTGATCCAATACATCCCATGGACGAATTTGCTGTTCTACCATATTAAACCGGTTTTGTTCGAGGTCCATGTCCAGCCCTATAGAATTGTGATCAACAGACTTGCAATTATTCCACATTTCCATTAGCTTCACAGCAGCAGCTAGGGGTCCGTTTCCGGAATCGTCCGGTAAACCGGTGAGATAGTCCCTTAACACCTGACACGGGTAATGCCGCCGTAGGGA
>JBOIFK010000205.1:0-8396 GCA_050741585.1 Nitrosospira sp. | reverse complement strand
GCGACATGGATTTCAAGGTAGCGGGCACTGAGAAAGGCATTACCGCCCTGCAAATGGATATCAAAATTCAAGGCATTACCAAAGATATCCTGCATGCCGCATTGATACAGGCCAAAGAGGGGCGCCTGCACATTCTTCATATTATGAAACAGGCGTTGCCGTCAACGCGCGAGGATATTTCCGAACATGCTCCGCGTATTATAAAAATAAAAATCAACCCTGAGAAAATCCGTGACGTCATCGGCAAGGGCGGCGCGGTCATCCGCGCGCTGACCGAGGAAACCGGCACGACCATTGATATCACCGACGACGGTACCGTCATGATAGCCTGTATTAACGCTGAAGGTGGGGAGGTGGCAAAAAGACGTATCGAAGCCATTACCGCCGAGGTGGAGGTGGGCAGAATATACGACGGGACCGTGTTGAAGCTTCTGGATTTCGGCGCGATCGTTAGTGTTCTGCCAGGCAAGGATGGTTTATTGCATATTTCACAAATTGCCAACGAGCGTGTCAACAGCGTTGCCGATCATCTCAAGGAAGGTCAGGCAGTGCGTGTCAAGGTACTGGAAGCCGACGATAAGGGGCGTCTGCGTCTTAGCATGAAAGCAGTCGCCGTAGAGAATACCGACAATGCCGTTTCATGAATGGCAGCTGACGATGCCGGAGGATGATAAGGACCGGAAGACGTTTTTATAGCAAAAAGCCCCAATCGCAAGATATGGGGCTTTTGTTTTACAACGACAGGGCAATGAGCGTCACAGAAAACAAATCTTATTTCGCCACCTGCTTTTCCCGTATTTCGTCCAGCGTCTTGCAATCTATGCAGAGGGTGGCAGTGGGGCGGGCTTCAAGGCGTTTCAGGCCGATTTCAATACCGCAACTGTCACAATAACCATAGTCACCGGTATCTATTTTAGCGATAGTTTCGTCAATTTTCTTGATTAACTTGCGTTCACGGTCACGATTGCGCAGTTCCAGCGCCATGTCTGATTCCTGACTGGCGCGATCATTAGGGTCGGCGAAGATCGTCGCCTCGTCCTGCATGGTATGCACCGTGCGATCTATATCCTGTCCCAATTCAGCTTTAATGCCTTCCAGTATGCTGCGGAAATGCATAAGCTGCTTGGAACTCATGTAACTTTCCCCTTTCTTCGGTTTGTAAGGAGTGGCTTGTTTACGCAGTTCTTGCGGCATTTTTAGTATTCCTTTTATATTTCTGGATTACGTGAGGGCGCTTTTACAAAAAAATACATTATACAGCAAGCGGATCCGCCGTTCGTCTGGAGTGCCGCACGGAAAAAGCCGATTCTACCTGAGATAAGAGCCTGAATGAGAAACCAAAAATAAGTTCAGACAACATGGTTGGGATCGGCGAAGAATGCGTTGAAGCCCGTATCATGTTTGGAAATCCATCCTCGTTCTCCCACCTTTCTATCTCCCTGATATTCTCCTTTTACGCAGCACGAATTCTTGCAGAATTTCTGCCACTTGGGCACCCCTAAAAGAAAAAATAATTTTGCAATTTTTGCAGATGCTCAGGGAAGGTAGAAATTGCTATGGCCAATGTGCCCTCCTCATTTCCTTATACGTCTTAATCCCGGATAGCATCGGGTGCGACAAAATGCCGCACCTATTAGAAACTTGTGCTATACATTTATTGTCGTCGTAATGATCCCCGCGCAATCATTAATTGCATATTCCCAGAAGAACGAGACCAGTCTTTGCGATTCCATTCATGCCTTGAACGGCATGTGCGGGAAAGGAAACATATTCAAAAGTTCTCACATTTCTGCAATAAGCGCGTTTCGTTGAGTGCGACACAATCCCTTCACACATACAGGAGAACATCATGTCCAGCAATAAATCCATCATCTCCATGGCGGTTGGTTCCGCTTTTGCCGTCACCTTCGGTGCGGCGTCCGTTGTTTCCGCGGCTGACAACCCTTTTGCCATGCAATCCCTCGACAAGGGCTACATGGTGGCCGATGCCCATAAATATGGTGAAAAGAAAGGAGGAGAAGGTAAATGCGGGGAAGGCAGATGCGGCGCGGCCATGGCGGATGCGAACAAGGACGGTAAAGTCACCAAGGAGGAATATACCACGCATCACAATGCCATGTTCGAACATATGGACACCAACAAGGACGGCGTGATCGACAAGGACGAAATGAAAGGGAAAACGAAGGATGGCAGTTGCGGCCAGGATAAATAGGCGGGAAAACGACACCCTCTGGCAGTCTGGACCTGAGGAAAAATGAGGCTGCAAACGTGTCTGATTCCATATTCCCCCCTTCGACCCATCGAGGCCAGGAGGGTAACTATTGACCTTTAAGGTCGCCGGGATCGGTCTCCGTCCGGATCATTTTTCGCCTAGGCTCTTCAAGTACGGCAAGCCGCTGGCCATCGCTTATCCCGGCATTTTGTCAGGGTGGGAGCGCCGAATTCGGCGCAGAACCGGATTGGGCGCGTGGGAATTCGCGCTCCCGCTTTCACAGAATTGTGACATAATATTTTGCCCAAAACCTAGGAGGAAATACTATGCGCAACAAGAAATCCATCATTTCTATGGCCGTGGGTTCTGCATTTGCCGCCTCTCTCGGTGCTGTGCCGGCTGCCTCCGCGGCTGACAGTCCTTTTGCTGTGCGATCCGTGGACAAGGGCGACGTGCTGGCCTATGCGGACAGGGTGGATCCCAATAAATATGGCGGCGGAGCAAAGTCCGGCGAAGGTCGATGCGGCATGTCCATGGTGGACGCCAACAAGGATGGGAAGGTCAGCAAGCAAGAATTTCTCAAGCATCACGAAGCCATATTCGACAGGATAGATGCCAACAAGGATGGCTCTGTTGATCAGCCTGAAGCCGACAAGTACGGGGGCGGCGGGGCCAACAAGCCCAGCGCACCCAGCACGCCCCCCCATGGTGGAATGCAGAAATAAACCCTGAGCTGTCATGAGCCCCCTGCGCCTTGCCGGCGCGGGGCTGGGCTTTCGGCGTGAATTAATTCCTGCGCTGAAAACTCATGTTCCCGCCGCCATCGATTTTTTTGAAATCGCGCCAGAAAACTGGATTGATCTCGGCGGCATGGCGGGACGCGATTTGCGCGGCTTCACCGAGCGCTATCCTTTTGTCTGCCATGGTTTGTCACTTTCGATCGGTAGCCCGGCGCCGCTGGATGAAGTGTTGCTGCACAAGATTCGACAGTTCCTGGACCAGCATCAAATCCTTTTTTATACTGAACACCTCTCATACTGCTCCGACGGTGGTCATTTATACGACTTGCTTCCGATCCCTTTTACCGAAGAAGCCGTGAAATATGTTGCCGCACGTGTTCGCCGCGCCCAGGATATTCTGGGCCGGCGCATTGCATTGGAAAATGCCTCGTTTTACCTGCGAGCGCCCATCACCGAAATGAGCGAAGCAGACTTTATCCGTGCCGTGTTAACCGAGGCAGATTGCGATTTGCACCTTGACGTCAATAACGTATACGTCAACAGCGTTAATCACGCCTACGACCCGGTGGAATTCATCCGTTCCATGCCAACCGAACGCATCGTCTACATGCATATGGCCGGTCACCACAATGAAACAGAAAATCTGATTATCGATACCCATGGCGCTGATGTCATTGATCCGGTGTGGTCGTTGCTCGATCAGACCTACCGCATTCATGGCGTGGCGCCCACGCTGCTGGAGCGCGACTTCAATATTCCTCCGCTTGATGAACTCATGCGCGAGGTCGAACACATTGGCCTGATTCAGACCCGGCATGCCGATGCGAGCCATGTCCGCGCCGCTTCCTGAATTCCAGCGCTTCCAGTATGCTTTCACGGCGCATATCCGCGATCCGAAGACAAACCCATGCCCGCGAGGCATCGAGCCGCAGCGTATGCGGATATACAGGAGGCTGGTTTACAGCAACGTTGAAAGTTTTCTCCTGACCTGCTTTCCCGTCCTCAGGAAAGTGCTGGGAACGCGTCGATGGGCACGGTTGGTACGGGTTTTCCTTGCCACACATCGCAGTGGCTCGCCTTTTTTTCGTCAGATACCCGATGAGTTTATTCAGTTCCTGCAAAGCAATGGGATATCCGCGCCTACGTACCCGGAATTCATGCTGGAACTCGCACATTACGAATGGATAGAACTGGTACTTTCGATTTCAACCCATATGCCGGACTGGAGCGGGATCGACCCCGAAGGCAACCTGCTGGAACAGCGTCCGGTTCTGAATCCGGTGCTCGCTAATTTGTGTTATCGCTGGCCCGTGCATCGCATTGGTTCACGTGTTCGAGTCAAGCCGATGGAAACCTATTTGCTGGTATTCCGCGATACGAGCGATCAGGTTCGATTCACCGAAATCAACGCGTTTACTTCACGCCTGATCAACCTGTTGGAGCACGCCGAATGCACGGGTTGGGCGGCACTTGAAATAATTGCGGCCGAAAGTTGTCATCCCTCGCCCGACGTCGTGATTCAGGGGGGGCTGACGATTATGCGCGATTTACAGGCGCGTGGCGCACTCCTGGGCGTCGTGCGCCATTGATATTTCGTGATGCATAAAATTCCACCATACCGCGAACTGAAATTCCGAATTCGGCTTTTGCGCTTCCGTGAGCGCCGTATGGGCGTTCAACGCGGAATCGGGCTCCTCTAGCAGTAGCGGGTGCCGCCTTGGGCCGCCGCATTTCCCTCGTTGACAAGACTGGCCAAGATGGCGGAAACCCGGTCGTTATGACAAATCTCGCATGGAACTCGCATGAGACTCAACCCGCTGGAACTCAAGAAAATTTCTTTGCTTACACTGACCCATTACAACGAGCGCGCCGAGGATTTCCGGGAGGGTACGCGCGATCATGACGTCAGGCAGAATATCGCAGCGTTGCTGCAGCATATCAACGGCGAGCCTCCTTACACCATACTGGATTTTGGCTGCGGGCCGGGCCGTGATCTCAAGGTTTTTACTAAACTCGGCCATATTGCTGTCGGATTGGACGGTGCCAAGCGATTCGTTGAAATGGCTCACGCCGATAGCGGCTGCGAAGTATGGCACCAGGATTTTCTTAGACTTGAACTGCCGGAAAAGCACTTTGATGGCATATTCGCGAATGCTTCACTGTTTCATATTCCCGGCTGTGAGCTGCCGCGTGTGCTGAAGGAATTGTATACGGCGCTGAAACCGGGTGGCGTGTTTTTCAGTTCCAATCCCCGCGGGAATAACGAAGAAGGCTGGAATCGGGGGCGTTATGGTGCATATCACGACATTAAAACGTGGCAGGACTATATGACCGCTGCGGGGTTTGTCGAAATTACCCACTATTACCGGCCGGATGGCTTGCCATGCGAACAGCAGCCGTGGCTGGCCAGTGTGTGGCGCAAGGCGGTTTTATAATGCATGCCCTTGCAGGCATCAAATGAAATTAAAAAAAGATGTAATCGTAATAGGCGCCGGCGCCGCCGGGATGATGTGCGCGATTGAAGCAGGTAAACGTGGGCGTTCGGTAATGCTGCTCGATCACGCGAGGAAGCTTGCGGAAAAAATTCGGATTTCTGGCGGGGGGCGATGCAATTTCATCAATCGCTATACCGGTTCGGAAAATTTCCTGTCACACAATCCCCATTTCTGCCGATCCGCGCTGGCACGCTTTACCCCGCAAAACTTTGTCGAGCTGGTGGAAAAGCATCGCATTCGTTATCATGAAAAAAAACTGGGCCAATTATTTTGCAATGGCAGTTCGCAGCAAATCATCGATCTGCTGCGGCATGAGTGCGATGCTGCAGGTGTGGAATGGCGGATGCCCAGCCAGGTGAACAATGCGAGCCGTATCCATGCTTCTATCGCTTCTGGCAGCCGATTCTTGCTGGAAACTGACGGCGGAACGTTGACCGCCAATTCGTTGGTCATCGCAACCGGGGGCCTTTCCATTCCGCAGATCGGTGCCAGCGCTTTCGGCTACCGTATCGCTGAGCAATTTGGCATCGCTGTTACTCCGCGGCGGCCGGCACTTGTTCCGTTGACTTTCACGCCGGAACAACTTGCTGGTTTCTCCGGGCTTTCAGGCGTGTCAATTGACGCGGAGGTTAGCTGCAATGGCGTGCGCTTTCGCGAGAATCTGTTACTTACGCACCGCGGCTTGAGCGGTCCTGCGATACTGCAGATTTCTTCATACTGGCAGCCAGGGGTTCCAATCCATATTAATCTGTTACCGGATCTTGATGCGGCCGCGTGGCTGCTTGACCACAGACACAGCACCGCCCTGCTGTCCACCCTGCTGACGCAACGCATGCCCAGACGTTTTGCGCAGGCTTGGTGCGAAGCGGTGATGCCGGAGGAGGCGGCCCGGCCGATAAATCAGCGCAGCGAAGCCAAGTTAAAGCAAATTGCCGCACAATTGCATCACTGGCAAATCACGCCGAACGGTACCGCTGGTTACAAGAAGGCGGAAGTGACATTGGGCGGGGTGGATACCCGTGAATTGTCATCCCAGACCATGGAGGCCAGGAAAGTGCCCGGGCTTTACTTTATTGGCGAAGTGGTGGATGTCACGGGACATCTGGGCGGTTTTAATTTCCAGTGGGCCTGGGCGTCCGGTTATGCGGCGGGGCAATGTGTATAGCTGCCCACGCCACAGGGGGTTGCCGGTTTTTAGCGCCCACGTCCACTCGAACGATGCAGCGCGGGCATGCGACCGACGCCCGGTCCCGCAGATATCCTGGCCGCATGCGGTTTTGCTGCTGGCGGGCCTCTCCGTTGACTACGCCCGGGTAATCCGGATGTCATGCGGCGTGGTCCCGTACCGCTCCCATTCACAATCGGCTCGGCGCGGATGCGGGGGTCCGGCTCGAAACCGGCGATAACTTTGCTAAACAAGTCTCGTTTGATCAGCCTTTCGATATCGGTCAATAGCTTGAGCTCATCCACGCATACCAGCGATACGGCGTCTCCTTCTGCTCCGGCGCGACCGGTGCGCCCGATACGATGAACATAATCCTCCGCCACGTTGGGCAATTCAAAGTTAACCACATGCGGTAATTCGCTGATGTCGATTCCGCGTGCGGCAATGTCGGTTGCGACCAGCACCTGCAGGCTGCCGGTCTTGAATTCCGCCAATGCCCGAGTGCGCGCGGATTGGCTTTTGTTGCCGTGTATGGCGAGCGATGGAATACCATTCGCGATCAGATGCTCAGCCAGCTTGTTGGCGCCGTGCTTGGTGCGGGTGAAGACCAGCACCTGCGACCAGTGATGCTGCTTGATAAGGTGGGAAAGCAGATCACGCTTTCGTTCACGGTCTACCGGATGCACCACATGCGTTACGTTGTCGGCGGTCGCGTTACGGCGTGCGACTTCAATCATCGCCGGCTGATTGAGCAGGCTTCCCGCCAGCGCCCGGATTTCATCGGAAAAGGTGGCGGAGAACAGCAGATTCTGCCGTTGTTTGGGCAACAGTACGAGTATCTTTTTGATGTCGCGGATGAAACCCATATCGAGCATGCGGTCAGCCTCGTCCAGGACAAGGATTTCAACGTGCGACAGATCGAGCGTTTTTTGCTGTACATGATCCAGCAGGCGTCCCGGAGTGGCGACCAGGATATCCACGCGGCTTTTCAGGCGGGTGATTTGCGGCTTGATACTGACCCCGCCGATCATTGTCATCGAACTCAGCTTCAGGTATTTGCCGTAGTCACGCATGCTTTCTTCAACCTGTGCGGCGAGTTCGCGCGTGGGGACAAGAATCAATGCGCGTATTGGTGGACGTCCCGTGGACGGGCCCTTGATGTTCTTGTCGGACAAGCGATGCAGAATGGGCAAGGTAAACCCGGCCGTCTTGCCGGTGCCGGTTTGGGCACCGGCCATTAAATCGCCACCAGCCAGTACCGCGGGGATCGCTTGTAATTGAATGGGGGTTGGATTGGTATAGCCGCGTTCAGCCACGGCACGAATGATTTCATCGGACAGGCCGAAAACAGAAAACGACATAAAACTCCAGAGGTAACATCGGCCTGCCGCCCCGGCTACGGGACGCCAGTCCTAGGCAGATGGGTAAAGTTTGAAAAAAACAGAATGGGCGGAGTGAGGACATGGAGCGAACGCCGCGGGTCCGAATTGTAACAGATCACTTGCCAACGCGCTGTTTGGTTGTGCGGTATTTTCTCTACGAACAGAAGGGCAAAGAGCCGGATTGAGGTTTAAACCCAGATAATCCATTAGGCGGCTCTGCGAGCCTACGCGAGTGCTGGCGGTCAGTTTGCGGCCTTTTCGCCGCTTGCCCGGCGTCCATAGACCCGCTATGGACTTCTCCCAACCGACAAAACTGTCTCGCAACCTGCCTCGCCATCATCTCATGTCCTAATGGATTATCCGGGTTAAAGCACGTAACGGGCTAAATCCTCACTCTGGGAC
>JBOIFK010000204.1:0-16312 GCA_050741585.1 Nitrosospira sp. | reverse complement strand
GTTCATGATATTTCCTCCAAAAGTCTGTCCTGAATTGAGACGCTTCACCGGCATGATGTCCAGCTCAGACAACAAGAAATGCTCGCCGGGGAAGCTCGCACATTAATCCGATTTCCCCATAATCGTTGAGCGCCGGTTTATCCTTCGGTTATTATTAACGAAAACATGCCTGCCCGGATGACATATTTGACAACTACCTGTTCTAAAGGTTAAATTCCATCTCGAAACCGGTCGCTTTTACTACTATTAAAAAGAATTGCAATGAAAATAAAGAGAATAATCTGTATGAGCCTGTTATTGGCTGTTATCCCGCTGCTCTCGGGTTGCTGGTATCTGGTCGCGGGGGGCGCCGGAGCCTATGGCGGATACAAGATGAAAGAAAAAGGCTATACAGTACGAAATCCTGTCGTCAAGGAGAAGAGTGATGCGCAATCATCCAAATAGACAGTCAACGTAAAACATGACACGGCATTCCATGCCGCTATGCGCGCGGCCCAGTTGTCGCTGCTGGGCAATCCCGTCTCCCACTCCCATGGAGCGTTGCCTGCCAAACCCGTAGGAAACTTATTTCTGGTGGGTCTGTTTCCACGCATTTGCTTGTTGCTGCGCTTCGGCAATTTGCTCCGGTGTCATGAGTTTTTCCATTAGCTCGCTGTTCATTTTTGCATCCTCATAGCCAACCGCGCTGGCAATATTGAACCATTTCTCAGCTTCAACGAAATCCTGTTTAACGCCGTTGCCTTTGTAGTAAAGCACCCCCAGATTGGTTTGCGCGCCCGGATGACCCTGCTCGGCCGCCTTGAGGTACCATGCCAGGGCTGCCTGATAATCCTGTGCAATTCCCTGGCCGTTGTCATATTTCACGCCCAGGCTGTATTGGGCTCTGGCGTATCCCTGCTCTGCTGCCTTGCGATACCATGCCAGGGCCTCCTGTTCGTCCTTGTTGGTGCCCCGGCCGTCATCGTACCTTACGCCCAGATTGTATTGCGCATCCGCATCTCCCTGTTCGGCGGCCTTGCGATACCAGGTAAAGGCCTTGTGGTCGTCCTGTGTCACCCCCCTGCCCGTGGCGTACATGACGCCAAGATTGAATTGGGCAGGGGCGTGTCCCTGCTCTGCGGCCCTCCGATACCAGGATAAGGCTTCGTCCTCATTCTGTGCGACTCCCCGACCTCTGGCATACAAGACACCGAGCTTGAATTGCGCTCTTGGATTTCCCTGCTCAGCGGCTTTGAAATACCACGATGCGGCCTGCTGATCATCCTGCGCGACGCCTTGTCCCTTGGCGTACGCCAGTCCCAGGTTGTATTGCGCATCCACATTCCCCTGCTCGGCGGCTTTGCCATACCAGGAGACGGCTTCCTGGTCGCTCTGTGCAACCCCTCGTCCTTTCGCGGACAGAACGCCAAGCGCGTATTGTGCATCGGCATATCCCTGCTCGGCGGCCTTGCCATACCAGGAGACGGCTTGCTGGTCATCTTGCGCGACGCCCTGGCCCTTGAGATACATAAAGCCTAAAATGGATTGCGCCGCAGCGTGTCCCAGCTCCGCGGCCTTGAGATACCAGGACATGGCCTGCTGGTAATCCTGCGCGACGCCCTGGCCCTTTGCATACATGACGCCCAAGTTATACAAGGCAACGGGATAGCCTTGTTCCGCCGCCTTGAGATACCAGGACATGGCCTGCTGGTAGTCCTGCGTGACCCCTTGGCCCCTCAGGTGCATAAAGCCTAAAATGGATTGTGCCGGCGCATCTCCCTGCTCCGCCGCCTTGCGATACCAGACGACAGCCTGCTGGTAATCCTGCGGCACGCCGCGGCCCTTGGCGTACATGACGCCCAAGTTGAATTGTGCGTCCGCATTTCCCTTCTCCGCGGCTTTTCTGAAAGATTCCACCGCCCTGGCATAGTCCTTGTCAAGGACAAACTTCATGCCATCCTCAAAGTCTCCGGCGACCCCCGGAAGAGCCAGCAATACCAGCGCCAGCCCTGCTATCGCCGGTCCTGCTATCGATACCCGCATCATTTAATCCCCATTATTCTTCCATGCCTGCGCCGGTGACTTTTTGTTGTCGAACATCTGAGCTCCCACCGAGAAGACAGATAAGCTTGCTGCCCCGCTATTTTTAAAATGCCGTCTTTGCGATCGCGCAATACCCGGAAATTATCATGCCATGCATCAGACCGGGTGTTTTATTTATTCGAAGAGACAGGGAAAATGGGATTGTCCGGGCCTACCCGGGTCGGCCGTGCGACGCCCGCAATAACAGAAGCCGTTCCGCGCGGGCAGGCTGCCGGTAACGGAATGAAAGTCATGATGTGACGAATTGATTGCTCCGGTCGGCACAGGTCATTACGAGTGGGCCTTCTCCCCTACGCCGCTCAGTTTTTAGGTCTATGAGACATGTGGAGCGGAGCAGGCTTTCAGTTTCTCCCATGCGATATCGCCCTGGTATTGCTTTCCGTTCAGGGTGGCGAATACCGTCGCGTCATCGGTCCTTTTTATCATCAAAACAAACGAGTAGTCGGGGCTCTTGCCGGAATCGGCGGTGGCGCTTCGCTTATAGGCATGAACCTTGGGTACCGGGGGGCCGTAGCTGACTACTGCATCCGGATTGATGAGCGAATTGCGCGCATAGGTACCCGGTAATGCGTTCAGTGGATATGCGTAAATCTCCGTCGCCCGGATATCCGGATAGCTTCGTACATCGTATCCCATCTCCCTGATCAGCCACCGGCTGTCCGATTGCAGGTTGGTCACCACGCAGCGCGCCAGCGCGGAATGCTCTCCCGTGAACTTCGATCCGTAAGTCTGCGTTTTATCTTTTATCCCGAGAGCTGCGCACGCTGACAACAGCAGAGCTAAAATCACAATTAACTTATTCATGGTTTAGATTTAATCACGGTTCTGGTGCTTGAAGAGCGAGAATTAACGTTACTGCTTCGTTTCGTTGCATTTGCAGATCATTACGGCGCGCCCTATTGTAGCCAATGGTAAGCTTAATGGTAGCCGAATTGTACCAGTGGTGCAGGCATAATCTTTAATGGATTCAGCCCATGTCCGGATTTTCGAAATGGCGTACCCGTACCAGGGATGAATCAGGTATTCAACTGAGTGAGCAGCGCGGAGTGCGCGTGCTCCATCTTGGCAATAGCATGGTGCAAAGCGCCATGAGGCTGGCCGCACCCAATGATCTGGAATTGACCTATACTCAATGCATGATGGGTTTCCTGCTGTTTCATCCCTGCCCAGAAGATATTCTGATGATAGGCCTGGGGGGAGGGTCGCTGGCTAAATTCGTATACCATCGCCTGCCGCAGGCAAGAATCACCGTGGTTGAAATTGATCCGCAGGTTGTTGCATGCGCGCGAAATAATTTTTTTGTACCAGCCGATGATGAACGCCTGCAAGTGGTGGTTGCGGAAGGCGGAGACTATATTGCCAGCCATCCTGCCAGTGCGGATGTGCTGATGATCGACGGTTTTGATGGTGGCTGCCAGGTTCCCTTGCTTTGCAGCCAGGACTTTTACAACCGTACCCGCGCGGCACTGAAGAAAAAGGGTGTGCTGGTGGTGAATCTGCTTAGCAGAGACCGGGGGATTCAGGATTACCTGAGGCGCATTGAGGATAGTTTTGGTGGCCATGTTGTAACCATGGCGGCGGAAGTGCGCGGTAACCTAATCGCTTTCGCTTTCACGCATGGTCCCGGTCGACCAGACTGGGAAGAATTAAGGGAACGCGCAAAGAAGCTTGAAACCGAATTTTCCCTGCCGTTCCCCGAGTACGTCAAGGAATTACGCAGGAATAAGGTTTGATGAAGCATACTTCATGCGGTTTTCGGCGGGATAGATGGAGCTAAGCGCAACGCATCATTCGGTTCGTTGTTTTGATGGGTTACGCTTCGCTTTACCCATCCTACATAAGCTGGTACAGTTTCAGGCTTTTGAGTTATCCAACGAGCAGGAACAAAGAGGAAAATCAGACGATGAAGCTGTATGAATCCGATCACACCAAATTCATGCGTGAATTATTCGAGAAGAATCCGCAACTGGCGGAGGACCAGAAAGAAGCGCGTGCCATCTGGTGGGATAAGAAATTGGACAGGGACGAGCGCAAGCGCTTCAAAGATTCGAACGTGCCACAGAAAGGCTACGTTTATTTCGGAAAGTAGCGCGTTCCCTGAGACGGACGAAGGGAAGCTACTCCATTAATGAATTTTGACACGGCAAGGTTTCGTGTGAGTAACAGGAGGCCGGGCGAGCGCACACGCTACCAGGGCGCAACCTGTCCAGATTAAAAATTACAGAGCCTCGAACACTCCCGCCGCACCCATTCCGGTGCCGACGCACATCGTAACCATCCCGTATTTCTGATGATGCCGCCGCAGCCCATGCAGCAGCGTGGCAACGCGGATGGCGCCGGTCGCGCCCAGCGGATGCCCCAGGGCAATGGCCCCTCCCAGGGGATTCACCTTGTCGCGATCCAGCCCCAAGTCATTGATAACCGCAAGGCTCTGCGCTGCAAATGCTTCATTCAACTCGATCCAGTCGAGATCGTCCAGCTTCAAGCCAACCTGGTCCAGTGCTTTCGGTATCGCCTTGATGGGGCCTATGCCCATGATCTCAGGTGGTACACCGGCTACCGAGAATCCCAGGAAACGGCCGATCGGGGTCAGATTGAAGCGCTTCAACGCCGCTTCGCTTGCCACGATCACCGCGCCCGCTCCATCGGACATCTGTGAACTGTTGCCCGCCGTCACCGAGCCGTTGGCAGCAAATGCCGGTCTCAGCGTGGCGAGCGTTTGCGGGTTGGTGCCGGGACGCGGCCCTTCATCCGTTTCCCTGATGGCGGATACGCTGCGGATTTCGTGCGAGGCCAGGTCCGGGCGTTTTTCTTCCACGGGATAAGGCATGATTTCCTGCTTGAATTCCCCCATTTCGATCGCTTTGAGCGCCCTCGCGTGGCTTGTCACCGCAAACTCGTCCTGTGCTTCGCGACTCACTTGCCACCTGTGTGCGACTTTTTCTCCCGTGATTCCCATGCCGTAGGCAATTGCGACATTCTCATTCCGCGCAAATATCGCCGGGTCCAGAGACATTTTGTTACCCGTCATCGGCACCATGCTCATGCTCTCCGTGCCTGCACCGATTATCACGTCGGCGTGGCCCAGGCGGATGCGGTCGGCCGCGAGCGCCACTGCCTGCAATCCGGATGCGCAGAAGCGATTGATCGTCATGCCCGGCACATTGTCGGGAAGCCCCGCCAGCAAGAGTCCGATACGTGCGACGTTCATTCCCTGTTCCGCCTCGGGCATGGCGCAACCGACGATCACATCGTCAATGGCGGCGGGATCGAGTCCTTCGCATTGCGCCATCGCGGCTTTCAATACATGCGCCAGCATATCGTCGGGCCGCACCGTTTTGAACATTCCGCGCGGCGCTTTTCCGACCGGCGTACGTACGGCAGCGACAATGTAGGCATCCTGAATTTGTTTGGCCATGGTGTTTTCCTTTAACTTAGTTTCTCAGCGGCTTTCCCGTCTTCAGCGTATGTTCCACACGCGCTTGCGTTTTCTCGGTTGCCAGCAGCTCAATAAACGCAGTCCGCTCGAGCGCCAGGAACCAGTTTTCATCGACCAGGCTGCCGGGCGTCAGGTCGCCGCCGCACATGACATGCGCGATCTTGGTGCCGATCAGGTAATCGTGCTCGGAAATGAAATTGCCTTCCCGCATGTTGACGAGCATGCCTTTGATGGTGGCGATGCCGGTCGAACCCGCCACTAAAATATTACGGGCTTTTAGCGGAGGGCGATAGCCCGTTTCAGCCAGCGCGAGCGCTTGTGCCTTGGCGGCGTAGAGCAGCTCAAACCGGTTCATCACTATCTGATCGGCGCGACGAAGATACCCCAGTTCCTTTGCCTGCTCGGCGCTTTTTGCCAGCTGCGCGGTTGCGACACTTTGAAAATAATTTTTCAGCAGCGGAAAAGGGTCGCCATTTTTCGCACCCTGTGATGCTCTCAATGCAAGCTCTTTGCACCCGCCACCCGCCGGCAATAATCCCACTCCGGCTTCCACCAGGCCGATGTAGCTTTCCAGCGTTGCTACCGCACGATCGCAGTGCATGACAAATTCACAGCCGCCGCCCAGGGCAAGTCCATCTACCGCCGCTACCGTGGGGATCATCGAGTACCTGAGGTCTTGCGAAGCCTGCTGGAACTGCGCCACCATTGCTTCGACTTCCGCCAGCTTGCCTGCCATCAAGGCATCGGCAAGATTAAGGCTGCGAGCGGCTTTAAGGACAGCGGACTGCGCCGTTTTCCTGAGTTTTTTTGCCAGCACGCTTAAAGTGGAAGGCGGCTCGCCGCTTTTCAGCCGCTCCGTGGCCTTTTGCAGATTGGCGCCAGCGGAAAATGGCGGCTCAGTCTGCCAGATCACCAATGCGCGCCAGTTGCGCTCCGCTTCATCGATCGCCTGCTGCACTCCATCCAGCACATCGCTGCCGATAGTATGCATCTTGCTTTTGAAGCTGAGGATGGCGATACCATCGTCGGTCGCACTTTTCTCGGCGGCCTCACCAACGGTATGCCACATCCGCACCGAATCGGTCTCGAATATGGTGTTGCCGTACCCCGCTTCTTCGCCCAGCAACCGGTCCGGAAATAATTGCCGCCGGTACACCGGCAGCGCCGGCCGCGGGCGAAATATATTTGTGCAAGGCGCGTAAGAGCCCTGTACCCGATGCACGCCCTGTATATCAGGGTTGACGGTCCGGTTAACACCTTGTCCCAATTCCCGCACCCAGTCAGGTAGCGGCGCCGCGCTCATGCTTTTGCCTGCAGCGATGTCCTCGTCGATCCGGCCTGTAATCTCGCTCCATCCCGCCGCCTGCCAGATTTCAAATGGCCCCTGATTCCAGCCGAAACCCCAGCGCATGGCAAAATCAAGGTCGCGCGCGTTGTCAGCGATGTCCGCGAGGTGGACAGCACAATAGTGAAACAGATCGCGGAATATTGCCCAGAGAAACTGCCCCTGAGGATGCTGGCTCGTCCGCAGCGCGGCAAATTTATCCGCAGGATCTTTCCGTTTAAGCAACTCCTTTATGTCGTCGTCTGCCGTACCGGCGGAGGAACGGTATTCCCCGCTGGCAGGATCCAGCACATGGATTTCCTTGCCTGTTTTCCGATATACGCCGCGTTTGGTTTTCTGTCCGAGCGCTCCGTCGCTTATCAATGCCTGCAGCCAGTCGGGCACGGTATAGTGGCTGTGCCATGGGTCGTCCGGCAGCATATCGCGCAGGGTATCGATCACATGCGCAAGGGTATCCAGCCCCACTACATCAGCAGTACGGAATGTGGCGCTTTTGGGACGGCCGATGAGCGGCCCAGTTAAAGCATCCACCAGGTCGAATCCGAGACCGAATTCCCTGGCGTGATGCATGGTGGCGAGCAGGGAAAAAACGCCTATCCGGTTGGCGATAAAATTGGGTGTATCCTTTGCGCGGATCACCCCCTTGCCTAGATAAGTCACCAGAAATTTTTCCAGGTCGTCGAGCATCGCGGCAGCGCTTTCTTTGCAGGCGATCAACTCTACAAGGTGCATGTAGCGCGGGGGATTGAAAAAGTGGATACCGCAGAAACGGTGGCGCAGATTCTCGGGAAACGCGTGCGCCAACTGGTTGATGGAAAGACCGGAGGTATTGCTGGCAAAAATCGTGTGCTCTCCCAGATGCGGCGCTACTTTTTTGTACAACCCGGTTTTCCAGTCCATGCGCTCGGAAATGGCTTCGATCACGAGATCGCAATCCTTGAGCAGATCAAGATGCTGGCCGTAGTTTGCGGCCTGGATAAAACCTGCCCTTGCGGGGGCCGACAATGGTGCGGGTTCCTGTTTTTTCAGGTTTTCCACCGCTTTGGCCACATTGGCATCGGGGTCTCCCTGCTCGGCGGGGAGTTCGAACAGCAGCGTTTCGATATCGGCATTAATCAGGTGCGCTGCAATCTGCGCGCCCATTACGCCGGCGCCTAGAACGGCGGCTTTGCGCACGGTGAATTGACCAGTATTCAATATTGCCTCCAGTTTGATCCGGTTTTTACGTCAGGCAAAAATCCCAAATTTCATCTCAAACTTCGTTGCTTCTCAATCGCCAAACGCGATAAGTTTCCTTGCATCACTATAGGTTGCGTCGACATTTTTTTGTAAGCGCCGTCAGTTGGCAAGTCAGTTGGAACGAGCTTGAACGGAGCTCCGCATTTTAGAGGCGTCGATCATTCCGGCGGGACAACTCGCGGCTTGCGATCCTCATCTACCGCCACGTACGTCAGCACCGCATCGGTCACTCTACAGCATACTTCGTCACTACCTTGACGCAGCCCTCGCTGGGCGTAGACCGCGACATCCACCGTGATGGAAGTGCGCCCGACCTTGACAATGCTGGCATAGAAGCTCACTACATCGCCAACGAATACCGGCTGTTTAAAAACAAAAGAATTGACGGCCACGGTGACTACCCGCCCACGGGCGCGGCGGATCGCCGGCAGGCTGCCCGCAATGTCTACCTGTGCCATGATCCAGCCGCCGAAGACATCGCCGGCATAGTTAGTATCCGTTGGCATGGGCACCAGGCGCAATATCGGATCGCGCCCTTCGGGCAGCGGTACGTGGATTTCTGCATTACCGTTCATTTCTCGCCATTTTTATTCAGATGGAAACTGCAACCGCAGGGGATGGGATTGTGCTGGCTGCGCCGGTGCCGATGCCCCGAGGCCATTTTCGCGACTTAATGTCCCTCATAGAGCGTGGCGATTTCGGTCTGGTAACGATCCAGCACCCGTGCTCGCCGCAACTTCAAGGTAGGGGTGAGAAGATCATTTTCAATGGTCCATGCCTCCTGTACCGGCGCCACGCGGTATATTTTGGCATAGCCGGGAAACTCGCGTATCTGGAGGGCGATTCTTCCCAGCAGGACTTCTTCAAACGCCTGATTTTGCAATAAATGGCGCCAGTCACGGTCAAGGTTGTACTGTCCCGCCATGTTTTCCCAGCTGGGGGAATTCAGAACGGCCAGCGCGCTTAAATATGAACGCCCTTCGCCGATCAGCATCACCTGTTCGAATAATGGATCACGCAGAATCGCCGCTTCAATATCCGGTGGCGAAACCTTTTCGCCCGTGGACATCACGATGATTTCCTTCAGGCGGCCAGTGATCGTTATATGCCCGCTCTCATCAACGCGCGCAATATCACCGGAATTGAGCCAGCCGTCAGGTGTCAGCACGGCCTTGGTCGCTTCAGGATTATTCCAGTAACCAAGCATCACGTTGGGTCCGCGGATCAGCAATGCATCATTCTCGCCGAGCTTCACTTCCACGCCCGGTATCGGTCGCCCCACGCTGGCCGGAACATTGTTCTCGAACGTATTGCTGCATACCACCGGACTGCTTTCGGTCATGCCGTAGCCTTGCAGGATGGGCAACCCAAGACCGATAAATATGCGCGAAACTTCAGCCGACAATGCCGCCCCGCCACTCATTGCCCCGCGCAGCCGGCCGCCGAGTTTGCTCATCACCTTGTCCGCAACCAGTGTTTTCAGCAGCGGCCACAGCAGGTGGGAAACATGCCAGGAACCACGCTGCTGTTGATGCTCGAAGCGGCTGTAGCCGACATCAACTGCCAGATTGAACAGGTTGCGTCTCAAAGTGGACCCTTCCGCAAGATTGGCGCGAATACCGGCATAAACCCGCTCATAGATTCGCGGTACCGAAACCAGAATCGTGGGGCGAATAATCAGCAAATCTTCCTGTAACTGCTGAATCGATCGGGCATAGGCCACAGTGGCCCCACACATTATCGGGACATAATAGCCAGCGGTGCGCTCGAAAGTATGCGACAGCGGTAAAAATGAAAGCAGCAGGTCGTTCTGCCATACCGGCACCCCCTGCAGGCAGCCATGGGCATTGGTGAGTATATTGTGATGGCTCAGCATCACGCCCTTGGACCGGCCGGAGGTTCCGGAGGTGTATATGATTGTGGCCAGCTGATGCGGGTCGCAATCGACGCGCTGCAGCTCTCCGGCTTTCTCGGGCAGCCAGTCATGCAGCGCCAGAACGAGACTGTCGTCAATTTTTTCAGGGCTGCTTTGAATCGTCACCACGCGCACCAGATCATCGGTCTGATTGCCTAGTTCAGCAAACGCCTGCCACTGCGCCAATTCTTCCAGCAATAACACCTTGACGCTGGCGTCGCATAGGATATACGCGGCGTTCTCAACGCGATCAGCTGTATAAAGAGGTACAACCACAAGCCCCAGCCTCAGCGCGGCGTGTTCGAACATTACCCACTCGGGACAGTTCCTTAACATCACCGCCACCCGGTCGCCGGGAACCAGATTCTCCTGCGAGAGCGCAGCTTGCCAGCGCGAAATGCCCTGGTCCATTTGTTCCCAGGTAAGATCACGCCACTTGCCGCTGGACCGGTCGTAATCCCGGTAGGCCACCATCTGGGGTGAGCGCCGCACCCGCTCGCTGAACAGGCCATCCAGGGTTCCAGCGACCTCTACCGGAATAATGTCCATCAGGTTATCTTGCCTGGTTTGCATTGATTCTCTCCGCTGTTCATCGCTTTTATTGGTAATTAAGCCAGCGTCCTACCGTGCCGCCTCGTTGGGTACTTCCTGGGCGACTTCTACCGGCTCGGCTTGCTGCTCGCCGCCAAAGTCCGGGGGAAAATCGTCCACCATAATGACGCGGCGGCGCAGGGATTCCATTTTTCCCATGAGCTCCAATTCGGGAGTCGTGATGACCCTTTGCTTGAGGGCATCCGCAATCTTTTCATCACCCGTTGCGGGAATCCGGCCAGTCTTGACAGCCGCACGCAGCTTGGTTTCCACCGCTTCGCATACCATGGCGCACTGCAGCGCCAGTTCCAGAGCGCCCAGCGGCTCATCGGCAGATTCAGGCACATAAATGCCCGAGGTCAGGCGATCACGCGCTTCTCCCGGCGTGAGCATCAATTGAGCGATCTGGTGACCCAGTTCATCCGACGGCGGCGAGAACGGCATGCCTAAGGGGAACACAAGGAACCGCAGCAGTCGCACCACGACAAGGCGGCCAGGAAAATTATCCAGTAGCCCATCGAATGCCTGCTGCATGCGATAAAGCGCGTCCTGCACCGACCAATGCAGCAATGGCAAATCGGCTGCGAGGCGACCGTCATCCTTAAAGCGCTTCAGCGTCGCCGAACATAAATAAAGCATGCTGAGAATATCACCAAGGCGGGCAGACAATCTTTCCCTGCGCTTTAACGATCCGCCCAGTACCAGAAGAGAGATATCGGCAAGCAGGGCGAAAGCAGCGGAGAAACGCGTCAGTTGACTGTAGTAACCTTGCACTTCAGTGCCCACGCTGCCTGGGGCGCTCGCCAGAAGGCCACCCGTCAGTCCGTGCAGCAAGGAACGTATGCCATTCCCGATACTGAAAACGAGGTGTCCCATCAATGCATGGTCAAATTCCACCGACGCACGCGCAATATCGCTATTATTCGCTGCGCGAATCTCTCTTAGCACATACGGATGACAGCGTATCGCTCCCTGACCGAATATGATCATATTGCGAGTGAGGATGTTGGCGCCCTCCACCGTGATGCTGACAGGGATATGCTGATAGTTGCGTCCCAGGTAGTTACTGGGCCCCAGGCAAATGCCCTTGCCGCCGTGAATATCCATCGCATCATTGATCGCCTGGCGTCCGCGTTCGGTGAGATGATATTTGACGATGGCCGAGATGACCGAAGGCTTTTCGCCCAAGTCCACGGCACCCGCCGTCATCACCCGCGCTGCATCCATCATGTAAGCATTGCCACCAATGCGAGCCAGTGCTTCTTCCACGCCTTCAAAGCGTCCAATGGGAGTTTTGAATTGCACCCTTACCCTGCTATATGCGCCGCTGGTACGCGCCGCCAGCTTGGTTGCCCCGGTGCTGGTGGCAGGCAGCGAAATGGAACGGCCGACAGCAAGGCAGTTCATCAGCATGCGCCAGCCGTAACCCACGCCCTCGCTTCCCCCGATGACCCATTCCATCGGAATGAACACATCCTTGCCGGAATTGGGGCCGTTCTGAAAAGCCGCATCGAGCGGGAAATGGCGGCGACCGATGTTGACCCCCGGTGTATCGGTGGGAATCAACGCGAGCGTAATGCCGAGATCTTTCTCTCCGCCAAGCAGCCCATCCGGGTCATGCAGCTTGAACGCCAATCCCAGAAGTGTCGCCACCGGGCCCAGGGTGATGTAGCGCTTTTCCCAGGTGACCCGCATGCCCAGCACGTTTTGATGACCATCGAATTCGCCATGGCAAACGATGCCGGAATCGGAAATCGCGCCCGCATCCGACCCCGCGTCCGGCCCGGTGAGCGCGAAACACGGTACCTCCAGGCCTCTCGCCAGACGCGGAAGATAGTAATTTTTTTGTTCTTCCGTACCGTAATTCAACAGTAACTCCGCCGGACCCAGTGAATTCGGCACCATCACCGAAACCGCCGCCGTGCCGCTGCGCGAACCGATCTTCATTACCACCTCGGAATGCGCCAGTGCTGAAAAGCCGTGGCCGCCATATTGCCGGGGAATGATCATGCCAAAAAAACCATTGTCCTTGATGAATTGCCAGACATGGGGTGGCAGATCGTGCAACTCGCGCGTAATGTGCCATTCGTCCAGCATTGCGCACAACTGTTCCACCGGGCCGGCGAGAAAGGCTTTTTCCTCTGCGCTCAGTTTCGGCTTCGGGTAAGCCAGCAATTTATTCCAGTCCGGCTTGCCGCTGAACAGATCCCCGTCCCACCATACAGTTCCTGCATCCAGAGCCTCCTGTTCGGTTTGGGAAACCTGGGGCAGGATTTTTCGAAAAATTTTAAGTAACCGGTTCGAAATGAGAGCACGCCGCACCGGCGGCACGAAAAGAACAGCGCCAAGGACAATAATCGGCGCCAGAAGCAGAGAAGAGAAAAACGTGCTCAAGATAATTTTCCTGCGAAATTTCGAACAGTTACATCCTGTTACCTTATGGGAATCCGGGCGCGATCAATTGCTTGCATCAGCACTGCGACTCTTCACGCTCATTTTATTGTCCACTTTCTTGATCCCCTCGGCCATCCACGCGAACATGACTACGCGATCCATCTGCGCTTGATTATCCACAAAACCACTAAGCATGACGTCGCCATTGTGTGCCTCAATTCTCACATCCACGTCCTTGACTTCCGGGTCGGCCAGCAACGAGGATTTGATTGTGCTGGTAAGCGTGCTGTCGTCCACGATCTCCCCCGCAGGAGGAGCAACCCAGGACTCGTGCACCCTGTCTTCAGGTTTTGTGCAACCGGCAATAGAGAGGGCGCCGATGAGCGTCGTGGTTAGAACAACCAAGCTACATTTATCATTCATGCTATTTTTCCTCCCGATGAGAGTTGATTTAAAAATGGTTAATCGAATTAATCATTGTAAATGGTGAATTATCATAATTATGAACCCATTGCATTTATAAGTCCGTTTCAAGCAGATGCTCTCGCACCTGTTCCGGTAGATTTTCTGCCAGACAATCGAATTCTTTTACTTCCTTCATGGGACGCAGCCAGGTGAGTTGCCGTTTTGCCAGTTGCCGCGTGGCGGCAAGTGCCATTTCACGCAGTTGTTCCAAGCCGACTTTACCGTTCAGATACATCAACGCCTGCCGGTAGCCAACACAGCGCATTGAAGGGCTTCCCTCGTTCAGGGAGAATTTATCACGGATTGCGCGAACCTCATCGATCAATCCGAGGCTGAGCATTTCGTCGAAGCGATGCGTAATGCGCTGATGCAACACTTTCCGGTCGCCGGGAATCAGGGCGATGCGAATCACCCGGTAAGGAATGTAAACACGCCGCGGTTTTTTTAAAATTTCCGACATAGGCATCTCGGTGAGGTAGCATACTTCCAGGGCACGCTGGATGCGCTGGCTGTCGGTGGGCTGGATACGTGCCGCGCTGGCCGGGTCAAGCCGTTGCAATTCCTTATGTATGGCGGGCCATCCATGCGCTTCAGCCCTGGACTCGATGGCCATGCGGATGCCGACATCCGCGGAGGGAAGTTCGGACAGGCCTTCCAGCAATGCCCGGAAATAAAGCATGGTGCCGCCCACCAGCAGCGGAATATTATCTCGTCCCGTAATCTCGCGCATTGCGGCAAGCGCGTCATCAAGAAATTGCGCGGCGGAATAACGTTCATGCGGTTCGATCAGGTTGATGAGGTGATGTGGTACCGCCGCCATGGATCTTGCATCGGGTTTGGCAGTACCGATATTCATATGCCGATAGACCTGGGCTGAATCCACGCTAACGAGTTCCACCGGTAGAGATTTGGCGATTTCCAGCGCAACGCCGCTTTTACCGCTTGCGGTGGGCCCCATCAGGAAAATTGCGGGCGGATAGGTGGCGAAACCCCGCTTTTTTAGTTTTGCGCTTTGCTCTGTCATGGATGGATGAGGCGCTCGGATCTGGCGGGGGATTTATTTCAGTCGCATAGTCAGTCTTTGTTTTTCAGCAAGGTTTTGAGATCTGCAAATGGATTATGCGTCGCCTGGGCTTCCTTCTTGCCACCGGTGCCATCGGATGGTTTGCCAGGGCCGGTGTTATCCAGGTATCGGGAATGCTCGTTTTCATGACAGTACACGCATAGCAGTTCCCAGTTGCTGCCGTCGGCTGGATTGTTGTCGTGGTTGTGGTCTCGGTGATGTACCGTGAGCAATTGGACATTCGCACGGGTAAATTCACGTGCACATCGTCCACAGATCCAGGGATAAATCCTGAGCGCCCGTTCGCGATAAGTCTTACCCCGTTGTTCCTGGTTGCGCCGGGCTTCGGCAACGATACGATCAAGCCTGTCGTTGTCCGGTGATTTAGATGGCATATCGATTTCTTGGGAGCCGGAGAAAATCTTAAAATTATGCAGAATGCAATCCGGAAAGTGACCGTCGACCTTCCAGTTGGGCCTGCGGAAGCCGCTGCTCCGCCATGCGTGGTCGCATTCCGCGCCGTGGCACCTTGCCCATGCCGCAAAACCGCATCCTTCGCCTTGTCCAATCGTCAGACTTAAGATTAAACGACATATTCGATTGCATGGCAAGCATCGGTTTTTTCGGTTAGAATTCGATTTTGCTGCCGCGCTTTCCGCGCTGGTTTATCGACACCCGATACGATTCCATGATCCTTGTCCTGAGTCCGGATACCCGGTCTGACAGTCCCGAGTACAAACAATTATTGGTGCACCTGGCGAATTTGCCGGGCATTTTTACCCGCGTACACAGCGAAGTCGGGGTGGAGCAGACGCTCACCGAAGTGTATTTAATTGGCAACACCAAGGCATTGCCCATTGAGGATATGCAAAGCCTGCCATGCGTCGAGCAGGTGGTCCGGATTTCGGAGGAGTATCGCGTTCTCGGACGGCACAAGGACGATCACCGGCCGACGCATTTCGACTATAACGGCGTGCGCTTTGGCCAGGATACGCTTAATGTATTTGCCGGACTGTGTGCGGTGGATACGCTTGAGCACGTTGAGTTAATGATGCAGGCGCTGCGCGACCATGGCCAAGTGTGTACGCGCATGGGTGCATATAAGCCGCGGACCAGTCCGTATTCATTTCAGGGCCACGGCAAAGCTTGTTTGCCTTACGTATTCGAACTGGCCGGGAAATATGGTATCAAGGTGATTGCCATGGAAATCACCCATGAATCCCATGTAGAGGAAATTTGCGAGGCACTCTACCGGACGGGCAATGCCACTGGTGTCATGCTGCAAATCGGTACGCGCAACACGCAAAATTTTGAGCTGTTGAAAATTGTCGGCCGCCAGCAGGATTTCCCGGTGCTGATCAAGCGCGGTTTCGGCATCACTCTGGATGAGTCACTTAATGCCGCGGAATACCTGGCTTCCGAGGGCAACCGCAAAGTCGTCTTCGGCTTGCGCGGCATGAAAACCAACATGGGAGACCCGCACCGCAATTTCGTGGATTTTGCCCATGTGCCCGTGGTCAAGCGTCTGACACGCATGCCAGTGTGTATCGATCCTTCGCATTCTATCGGTGCGCGTGCGTCTTCGCCGGATGGCCTGCTTGATATCATGCATGCTACCGCCCAAGGTGTGATCGCGGGTGCCAATATGGTACTGGTGGATTTTCATCCAGTGCCGGGTAAAGCGCTCGTGGATGGGCCGCAGGCGCTTCTGATCAGGGAATTGCCATTTTTCCTGGACGATATCCGCATTGCGAGGGAAGCCTACGAGCAGCGCGAGGC